>JBAZFD010000291.1:0-3438 GCA_041653575.1 Thermodesulfovibrionales bacterium | reverse complement strand
AACCTTGCCCGGATTCACCTTTAAATCACTGAGCGGAATAACATCCTCAGAAAACTTGGTGCCCATAAAGACCTCCTAAGGAGTAGTGCTGAATGATCCCACTATAGCACCTGTTTTGAGGTCCGGTCAACAGTGCTTTTGTCATCCCAGGAATGACAGACTGCCTGGCGCACGGATAATCGCCACCACCCCGGCAGTCCTTCAGACCCACTGGGTGCCGCAGATGTTCCGGTAGTCGCAGGCGGGACAGGCCTTCTTTCTGTCCTGGGGCGGGCCGAAGGGGACAGCAGGATCGGCAATTTCCCTCAGGAGGCCGAAGATAACCGCCTTCAGCGGCTCAAACATCGCTGCCGGGGATGAGTCGCCGAAGAGCGGCAGCTCAATCGCGCTGTCCATCTTTGAACGGCCCAGAAGCAGGAAAACCGCTTCGAGATTTTCTACAGGCGTCCGGTTCTTTTCAGAATAAAGCAGCGCGTAAAAGGGGAGCTGAAGGCTGTTTATTGCCGCGCCCCAGCTCTCCCTCTTATTAATATCCAGCTTCTCAAAGCCGATCTTCAGGTAGGAAGGGTTCGCCCCTGTCTTGAAATCAACAATGACGGTCTTCTCATCGCGCTGTTCTATGCTGTCTATCCTCCCGGTCAGCCTGAAGGAATCGAGCGTCAGTGAGATCTTTTCCTCGATCCCTGAAACAGCCACGGTTCCATTCTTCACCAAAGGGATATAGTACCCACTGAGGAGGTCCGCCAGGTGTCGCCTGACCTGCCTCATCAGGAGATAGAGGGCGCCTGAGGGATCACTGCCATAGTTCTTCTCAAAGAGCTTTTCAACGAGGGCCTCGATCTCCCCTGAGTCCAGATCCTTTTCCGTAAGGGGCCTGCCCTTTTTCCCGGAGAAGAACTCCTTCAGGACTGCATGGACCAGGTTCCCCAGGTCATCGCGCTCGATCTCCCCTGTGATCTCCTGCCTCCGCATCAGCCTCAGCACAGAGGCGTAATAGAACTGGAGGGGGCACCTGAGATACCTGTTCAGCGCAGTGGCATTATAGGAATAGTCCCTGAGAAAGGCCGCAACCTCTCCGGTCTTCGGCACAGGCCGGGGGAGTCTGTTCTCCAGGCTGATACGGTACTGAACAGACCTGATGTAGGGCGCTGTCTCAATGCTCCTGTCTTTTTTCTGTTTCTCCCAGAGGAGCTTCTCAACGAATCTCGATCTCTCGGCCCTGTCATTTTCGATAAAGAAGATATGGACATCCCGAGCCCCCTGCAGGAGCAGGTCAAAATAATAGGCGGTGAGCCTGTCGCGGTCCATATAGGTAGGGAGACCGAGGATCTGGCGGACCCTGAAAGGCAGCAGGGTATCCTCCTTCCTTGTGTCGGGAAGGACCTCCTCATTGGCGTCGAGCACATAGACGGTGTCAAACTTCAGGTTCCTTGTCTCAATGGAGCCTATGACCTGCAATCCCCTGACAGGGGTCCCGGTAAAAGGGGTGTGGCAGGTTGCGAGATATTTCCTCAGGAAGATGAAATAGCTCGACCTGTCCTGGAAGGCGATCTCCTTCATCAGGGATTGCGCAAGCAGGTCCAACGAACCGATGAAGGACTCGGCAAAGGGGGAGAAGAGGGGATGAAGCCTTGCGGTGCTGTTGTTGAAGAGAAAGACAAGGACCTCCATGCAGTTTGCAGCGAAATCCCCGATGTTCTTCACTGAGAGGAACCGTTCTATGGTGCTCCTGTGGATATTCTTCAGATGCTTCAAAAGGAGTTCCCCTGTTACCCCGTTGCTGTCCTGGGGAATCTTTTTCAGCACATCAGAGAAGATTGTCCTGTTCTCCTCTATCTCCCTGAGGGTGGTGAAGGTCTTTGCCTTTTGCCTGAGGAGCTCCTCCTCGATGCCGTGGAAGAGGATGCGTGTGACCTCGGAGGAACCCTTGAAGTATATGTTTTTGGTATAGGGATGGAGCGCGAACTTCAGGTAATCGGGGATGTATATCCGGTCCCCTGCCATCGAGTTGATCAGCTCCATCAGGTTATTGAAAAATCCGAAAACCGGTGTGCGCTGCAAGGGATAGCCGAGGGAGACATTATAGGCCTCCTCAGGGAGGGCGGACAGCCCCTGGCGGAGCAGGGGAAAGAGGGTTTCAGAGGAGGGAAGGACAATCACCGTATTTTCCCGGAGGGGCCTGCCTGCCTCAATCTCTTCTGCCAGTATCCTGCCCAGGGCCAGCACCTGGCCGTGGGTGTCGGGGCTCTTGTAAAAATGAATTTCCGGGGCGGCGCTTCCCTCTCCGGGGGCTTCGGCTGCAACGCCGAGCTCTCTCAGCTTCTCCTCCAGGCCGACCCCCTGCTGGAAGATGAAGACAGCATTGCTGAAGCCCTGCAATTTTTTGAAGAGCCTTTTTTCTGTTTTGGTGAGGGCGAAGAAGCCTGCGAAGACAATGCTCTCAAAACCCTCAAGCGCCATGTTATCGGTAGCCTGGGCAGCTGTCCGGTATCTCGCTGACCTCGTGGAGAACCCCCTCTCTGCAATCTCTTTGTAGAACTGCTCATAGAACCAGGAGATGGACTGCAATCTCTCACGGCTCTGCTCAGGCAGGCCCTCGCTGATGAAGGTCTCCGTTCCCTTCAGCGTCTGCGGCCTCACGCCTTCTATGGCAAGCTCCTCGATGTCACGATAGAGCTTGAGCCCTATAGGGAAAAAGCTGTCAGGCGTCATGAACCCCTTGCCCCCAAGGGGCGAGGGAGAGGCCCTGTGGATCTGATAGAGGAGGGCTACGGCATCAATCGTCTCCAGCTTCTTCTTCTGCCCTGCGCCCTCGCAGATCAGATCAATGAACTCATCCATGGACAGGACTGTGGGCGGGATAAAAGCCGCCCCGGTCTTTGCAGCCAGGGCCTTCCTCAGGAAATGGCCGGGCCTTTTGCCGGGGAAGACAACCAGGGAGGGGGAATAGTCCCTTTCCCCTCCCTTCAGGTGAGAAAGGAGTTCCTCTATCAGGTCCCTACCGGGAGGCAGGATCAGGATATTCATTGCAGCCGCTCCACCTCGTTGAGATCAACAAAGGCGATGACCGCATCGACAGCCTTTCCGGGATAGACATCCCTCAGAATCCTCATATAGTTCCCCATCTGCGCCCTGTACTTTTCCAGGGCTGACTTGTCCCTGCCTGTCTTGTAGTCCATCACCGTTACAGTCCCTGGGTCTATGACCACCCTGTCCATCCTGAAGAGCCTGCCCGAGCTGTCCACATACTCCTGCTCCCTCCTGATCTCCCTGCCGGGGATCCTTTCAAAATATTGGGAGAGCTCCCTGTTTTGCAGCAATGCCGAGATCAGGCTGCCTGTTTCCTCAACGGTCGGCCCAGCCCCTGTTTCCTCCCTGACCCTCTCTACGGCCTTGTGCAGCTTCTCCTCAAAACCTTCGTCAATGAAGCCGATGGAG
>JBAZFD010000290.1:0-3453 GCA_041653575.1 Thermodesulfovibrionales bacterium | reverse complement strand
TCGATGGCGTGCTCTATGTACTCATCATCGGCAACCACTTTTTTGCCGTCTGCAAGAACGGTCTGCCGTCCGTAGATCCCCCTGAAGGAAGGGCCTGCTGAAGGCTCACCGGTAAGGGAATGACAGCCGAGACAGCCCAGATCCTGGATGAGCTTTTTCCCCTTGTCCGCAGGGCTGAGCCCGGCAGAGGCCTTCTTGTACTGGGCCTGCCAGGCGCTGAACTCATCCTTCTCCATGGCGATCACCTTTGCGAGCATCAGGGAATGGCCGTTGCCGCAGAACTCCGTGCAGTAGGCAGGGAACTCCCCCTTCTCGGTCGGCATGAACCATAGATAGGTGCTCCTGCCGGGGATCGCCTCTTCCTGGATATGATACTGGGGGATAAAAAAGGCATGGAGCACATCCTTTGCCGTAAGGTTCACCTTCACCGGGGTACCCACAGGCACCCTCAGCTCATTGGTGGTTGTGATCCCTTCAGGGTACCGGACATTCCAGCCCCACATGAACCCCTCCACATCCACCTCGTAGGCGGCCTTGGGCACCTCCCTGAACTCCTTGAATACCGCCCAGGTCTGTACCCCGAGGAGGAGGACGATAATGAGCGGAACCGCCGTCCATACGATCTCCAGGAAGGTGTTCCCTTCAATATGAGCCCCCTCTTCGTCCTTCCTCCGCCTCCTGTACCGGAAGCTGAAATAGATCAGGGGCACGGTCACCCCCACCCATATGACTGCCATGATGATGATATAGAGGTTGTAATGCCTGTCCCAGCTCTGCGACGGGATGATTGTCCTTTCCCCTGCTGAAGCAAGGACCGGCAGCAGTCCCCACAGAAAAGCCATGATTCCGAGAAGCCCTTTTACCATCGAAACCTCCCCTTCTTTTTTACGGTCTCTTCTTTTTTCCCCTTCACTGCTACCGGACACTGAAGAGCAGAATAATAAGAAGGGGGGCAGCTGTCCAGGCGATCTCCACGAAGGTGCTCCCCTCTGCCGTCTCCGCGTTCCCATCGCCATTCTGCCCCTTCTTTCTGTGCTGCGCGCCGAAGGATATGATGGGAATGGTGACTGCAACCCAAACCACTGCCGTAAGGATCAGGTAGGGATCCCAGCTCCATGAAGAGGCTCCAGCCGCATCCGCAGCTCTTGAAACCGACGGTGACATAACCAAACCGAAAGACAGGACAGACAGAAGCCTCGTTACCATAGAACCCCCTTTTTTTGTGATCTTATTTTTTCTGAAGCAGCCTCTTTTTTCTGTATACCACGATACTGATAAGCCCGGTCATGCAGGCCATGAACCCTCCCATGGACATGAAAATGGCCGGGAGGTTGATGATGTAACCCCTCGTCTGTGGATCGTATTTGTAACAGGCCAGGGTGACCAGGCTGGAAAGGGGGAGCTTCCCCGTTTTCCCTTTTGAAGCCTCAAGAGCTGCCATCTTCAGATCAAAGGCGTCAGGTTTTATCCCGAAGATGTACCGCATAATCCTTCCGTCAGGTGAAAGGAAGATACTCACATTGGGATGCACATAGGCCCTGTCCTCCCTGGAATAGAAAAAGCGGTACCCCACTGAGCCGGTGAGCTTTTTTATATCCTCCTCAGAGGCTGTGGCGAAGATCCAGTTGTCGAACCCCGCAGGCAGGGCGTCAGGCTGATGGAGCTTTGCCTTCAGATCAGCCCTGAAGGCACGGGCATCATCACCAGTCTCCTTCCCGTTGAAGCTCAGAGTCAGGAGCCTGAAATCCTTTCCTATCTCCATCCCGGTCCGGGCCAGGGCCTCGCCCAGCCCCTCATTCAGGGGCTTGCAGGTGTGGGGGCAGACGAAGTAGACCAGGGAGATCACAAGGGGCTTTCCCCTGAGATCGCTGAGCCTCAGGCTCTTCCCCTCCTGGTCCTGCATCCGGATATCCGCCGCCTCCTTCCCCAGGTAGTCATCCTCGGCAATCCGCAGGACAGAAGGATCAAAGCCGGACTCCCCCTCCAGGGCAAGGGCAGAGGCCCCTGTCACCAGGAGGAAAAGGGTTGTGAAAACCAGTATGCCCCTCGCCATCACGGTTTACCGGTATGCAGGCAGTATGTAGATAAGAGAAAGGACAGCGAGCCAGACACCGTCCACAAAATGCCAGTAGTACCCGCAGGCCTTGACTATGCTCTGCTTGTGATGACCGACCCTTCCCCTCATGGCCAGCAGGAGGATGAAAAACTGAAGGATCAGACCCACAAGGACATGGGAGCCGTGCAGCCCTGTGATGGAAAAGAAGAAGGTGCTGTAGGCGTTTGTGGAAACAGTAAACCCTTCAGAGATGAGGCTCCACCACTCCTTCACCTGGCCTGCAAGGAAGAACAGTCCCAGGAGCATCGTAATGATGAGCCACCGCTGAAAACCCTTGGCGTCCCCCTTCTCCAGCAGCCCCTCAGCCTTGTGGATGGTCAGGCTCGATGAGAGGAGAAAGACAGTGAGCCCCAGGGCAAGCCCCAGGGGAGGAACACCGTCCGGCGTGTTGGCCGGAGGCCACTGGGAAACCTGGAGAAGATTGTAGAGATAGCCACTGAAGAGGGCGCCGAAAAGCGCCGCCTCTGAGAGGATGAAGGTGACCATGGCCAGCAGGCTGAGGCCTGCATCCTCCTTCTGGGCATGGACCTCATTCACCCAGCCGAAGAGGCCGATAAGAACTCCGGCAATACCTCCACCGCCGACGAGCATCCCTACAAGGGGAAGCTTCCACTGAAAAGCGGTGGTGAAACCCATCATGGCGACCAGGGTCGCCGTTCCCACAAAGAGGGGCCAAATACTGAGCTCAGGCTCATGAACCCCCTGATCATGATGCGAGATACCCTCCAATGCCATCTCCCCGCCTCCTTGCATAAGATCCGCGCCCTCAAGGGACGCTGTTTTTAATGTTCCTTTAATATAAGATTGATATTATCCTCTTTCAATGGACATGTCAACTTGAAGTTATAAATTCAGGCTATATATCAACCAGTTCTATCAGATCATGGAGGGAAGGCGCTGAAAAATATAGGCCGGAGCAGAAACAAGCCGGATCATGGAAGAAACAGGAGATGAAAAGGGCGGGCCGAGAAGACGCTGAAGGAGATGGAGAACCTATGGGAGATGAAAGAGCTGATTACAGACAGGCACAACGCAAAGAATGGCAGAATCTGACTCCCTTATGTCAGAACTCTAAAAACCTATACTTCAAGACCTGGCCCCAAGACCTCATTCAGGAGGCGACGCCCCTTTGGGGCAGGAATAGGGTCGCCAAACTCCATTGCCGTGTCAATCCATAGCGCAATCGCTTCTTTTATGTTTTTGAGAGCCGTTTCCTCAGTCTCTCCATGAGCCATGCAGCCTGGAAGTTCCGGAACCTCGGCCACAAAGACATTGTCCTCATTGCTCCAGTAAATGATGATCTCATACCGCTGCATTTACGCTTCACCTCCCAGCTT
>JBAZFD010000289.1:0-3462 GCA_041653575.1 Thermodesulfovibrionales bacterium | reverse complement strand
TTTCCGGGGAACCCGCCGCCCCCCAGGGGGGAAAGGCCGGCCTGGAAGCCCTGAAAACCGAAGCCCTCTCCTTCTTTGAACCTGTCACAGCACGGGTCGTCTCTGCAGACGGTGATACCCTGAAGATCGACAAGGGTTCAGCAGGGGGGATAAAAACCGGGATGAGGCTCCAGGCATTTAAGGAAGGGGCTCCTTTCATTCATCCTGTAACCAAAGAGGCCCTGGGAAGGGTGGAGCTCCCCATCGGAGAGGTGGAGGTGACTGAGATCTCTTCAGGGGAATCCGTAGCCCGGATCATCAAAGGGAACCGCGATGACTACCGTGACGCCAAGGTAAAGATCAGGGGAACAAAAATCAGGGTAGTCTTCTCCCAGGGGAATGTGGAATGGTTTCTGGGAGACGGCTACTACCAGATGCTCAAAGACTCAGGGAGGTTCGAGCTCCTGGACACCGGGCTGACCGACCTCCCGGCCATAACAGCAGAGGCGCAGAAAAAGGGCGCCGACATAGTTCTCGCCCTCTCTTCCACAGAGGCAGCCGACAGGATAGCGCTCTCCCAGAAGCTCTTCTGGGCAGGAGACTCCCGCCTCTTTTCAGAGAGAACAGAGACCGTGGAGACCTCCTACGTAAAGGAGCTGAGGGCAGCCTCGGGTATCTTTATGCCCAAAGAGGGGGAGGCGCTCCTCTCCTATCAGCTCCCCTATTCGGCAAAGCGGCTGACCATGGGGGACATCGAGGGTGACGGTCAAACGGAGATCCTCATCGCCTCAGGCGATACGGTAAGGGTGTACAACCCCGGCGTGGACCTGAAGCCCCTCAGGGAATTCTCTCTCCCCTCAGGCGGAGAGGTCCTCTGGCTGGAGGCCCTTGACCTGAATGCAGACAAGAAGGATGAAATCATCATCACCTCCATCAGGGGGAATAATGATGTCAGTTCCTCAGTCTTTGCCCTCAGGGAGACCGGTTTTGTCCAGATCTCCCGCGCAGATGCGATGTTTCTCAGAACCCTCCGCAGCGGTCTTATAGGCCAGTCCTATACCAGGGCTGACGGCTTCGATGGCGATGTCTTCTCCCTCAGGCTCTCAGGGGACAGCCTTGTGAAAGGGGAGCCCATCCCCCTCCCTGCCGGCGTGGATATATACGGCTTCCAGCTCCTTGCCTCACCGGACGGGAAAAAGGCGGTCCTGGCCTGGGATGAAAACGGGTTTCTCAACCTCTATAATGATAAGGGGATCAGGACCTGGGTGAGCAGGGAAGAGCTGGGAGGCTTCCCCCTCCAGTTCAAGAGGGAGGCCCCGACGATCATGGCGGAGAGGGGCAAATGGTCTGTGAAAGACAGGCTTGCCTCTGCAAACGGAGAGGTCATAGCTCCCAGGAGGAACCCACTCCTGGGGGTTGCAAAGGGCCTGGGCTACAAGAGCTCCTCGCTGATAGGCCTCTGGTGGAACGGCATCAACGTGGAGGAAAGAAGCTTCCTTCCCGAGATCGGCGGAGAGATCATGGACTATGCTGTAACAGGAGACAGGCTTGTGGTTCTTTCACGCCCCCTCTTCGGGATGAGGGCACAGAACATACTGAAAGGGGAGAGCCCCTTCGGGACCATGCTCTATATATTCTCCCTCAGTGGGAGATAACCCCACCTGACAGAGACTGTTTTTGTCCCCCCGGCCTTGGCGGGTGAATCACCCGCCAAGGCCGGACCATACCGGATATCTTTGATTCTTTCTGCAGGAGGAATTTTTTGACAGGCGGAGCAATACCCAAGCATATAGGCATTATCATGGACGGAAACGGCAGGTGGGCTGAACTCCAGGGGCTTCCCCGGAGCGAAGGGCACCGGAAGGGTGTCCAGAGGGTGAAAGAGGTGACAGAAGCGGCCAAGGCTGCCGGTGTCAGGGCACTCTCCCTCTATGCCTTCTCCATGGAAAACTGGAAGAGGCCTGAATCAGAGGTCTCCGTCATCATGGGGCTTATGGAATCCACCCTGAAGGGCGAGTTCCTGAACTTCATGGAAGAGGGGATCCGGTTCAGGATCATCGGAAACAGGGAACGACTCTCTCCCCGGGTACGGGAAATCATGGAATACACCGAAGAGGCCACAGCAGAGAATGATCAGATCATCCTCCAGTGCGCTGTCAGTTACGGCGGCAGGGATGAGATCATCAGGGCGGTGAAGAATGCAATCCGCTCCGGCCTCAAACCTGAGGAGATGAATGAAGAGAGACTCAGCTCGCTCATGGATACAGCGGGGCTGCCTGACCCTGACCTGATCATCAGGACCAGTGGAGAGAAGAGACTGAGCAATTTCCTTCTCTGGCAGTCAGCCTACTCTGAACTCTACTTTACAGACACCCTCTGGCCTGACTTCACCAAGGAGGAGCTCATGAAAGCAATAAAGGAATACCAGCTGAGGGACAGGAGATTCGGGAGCCTTTCCTGCGGGGAGAACACATGCATCTGAAAAGGCTCATTACCGCCGTCATAGCGCTGCCGGTCTTTTACCTCCTCGTTGCAAAACTCTCGCCCGTCTTCTTTCTCGGCCTCCTCATCCTGGTAACTGTTGCAGGACAGAAAGAGTTCCACGACATGTACAAGGCCGGGGGAGTTCCTTCCCTTATAGGCATGACAGGGGGAGCCCTTTTTCTCCTCTCTCTCCTCTCCTCCTCCGATACCGTAACGCCCGTGGGCGTGGCCACGGCATCCTTCATGGCCATTGCCGCAGCACGGCTCTTCACCATCAAAGACCCTTCATCGTCCCTGAAGGACCTGGCGCCTGTAATCGTGGGGTTCCTTTATATCCCGCCCCTCCTGAGCGCGCAATGGCACCTGCGGCTCATAGGGTATGAATGGATCCTCTTCCTTTACGGCTGCGTCTGGGCATCGGACAGCCTTGCCTATTACGCAGGAAAAGGTCTGGGAAAAAGGAAACTCTACCCTGAGGTGAGCCCGAACAAGACGGTTGCAGGAGGTGTGGGATCTTTCATCGGCGGAGTTATCGCCGCCATCATCCTGGGAAAACTTCTCATCAACATGGAGGTCTGGCGGCTCGCTGTCATGGGTCTCTCCATCGGGGGCATAACCATCGTGGGCGACCTGGTGGAGTCCATGTTCAAGAGGGACGCCGGGGTAAAGGATTCAGGCTCCATCATCCCCGGACACGGGGGAATCCTGGACAAGATCGACGGGGTCCTCTACGCAGGGCCTGTCCTCTACTTCCTCACCACTGTTCTCATACCGCAATAAGGACATCAGAGAATGAAAAACATCGTCATCCTTGGATCCACAGGCTCCATCGGGAAGAGCACCCTGGAGATCGTCTCCCGCTACCCTGAGAGGTTCAGGGTAAAAGGGCTCGTTGCAGGAAGAAACATCCCCCTCCTCATGGAGCAGATAGCCGCTTTCCGGCCCGAAGCGGTGGCTGTTGCCGATGGGAAGGCCTACAAGGAGCTGCAGGATGCCATG
>JBAZFD010000288.1:0-3468 GCA_041653575.1 Thermodesulfovibrionales bacterium | reverse complement strand
GTTGATGGTAACATTCAGGCTCGTCACGCCTGAGGCAATGATATCAGGAAGCCTCTTGGGGAGATAGAGTCCGTTGGTGGAGACACAGAGGATCACCTCGGGATACTCCCTGTGGATGGCGCTCATGACCTCAAAGGTGGCGTCATTGGCCAGGGGGTCTCCGGGGCCTGCTATCCCTATGACACTGAGCTTCTCATTCCTCTCCACGAGGGACCTCACCCGATCCACAGCCTCCCAGGGCTTCAGGACCGTGCTGGATACACCGGGCCTGGACTCATTGGCGCAGTCAAACTTCCTCACGCAGTACTTGCACTGGATGTTGCACGCAGGCGCAACAGGGAGGTGAACCCTCCCGAACTTATGATGGGCCTCTGCTGAAAAACAGGGATGCTTCTTTATAAAACTCTTGTCCTTTTTCATTGTCCACCTCCAGCCTCCTGTACTGCAAGAGGGATGCCAGAACAGGCATTTACCTCAACTGCACCATTTCAGAGCTCTTTCCTTAAAGCGTAAGGGGAAAGGGGTAAGCAGAGCCAACTCTTTTTGTACTCATCCGGACATTTTTGTCCCGAAAGAAACGATTCCATCCTTCCTTGACTTGCCCCCGGCGGCAGTGTATATTTAATCAAACTCTCTGAAACCGCCAAAACCCAAAGGGGGAGCCATGGAACAGTTCGATCTCATCGTTGTTGGAGGGGGAATCAGCGGTATGAGCCTTGCCCATTATTCCGCCAAGGCAGGACTCAGAACACTGGTCATTGAAAAAGCTGAAAGGACAGGCGGGACCCTCTGCTCCCCGAAACTCGCATCCGAGTTCTGGGTGGAGATGGGGGCCCATACCTGCTATAACTCCTACGGCAACCTCATCGGTATTATAGAAGACTGCGGAATCAAGGATATGATGGTCCCGAGGGAGAAAGTCGGCTTCAAGATGCTGGTGGATAACAGGATCAAACCGATCCCCTCCCAGCTGAATTTCATAGAGCTGTTTTTTTCAGGTCCCAGGCTCTTCTTCCTGAAGAAATCAGGAGAGAGCCTTCGCTCCTACTACGGCAGGATAACGGGAAAAGGGAACTATGACAAGGTCTTCGGCCCTGCCTTCAATGCAGTCCTCTCCCAGAAGGCCGATGACTTCCCTGCCGATATGCTCTTCAACAAGAGGCCCAGGAGAAAGGATATTATGAAGAGCTTCACCCTCAGGGAGGGGCTTCAGTCCCTGCCTGAAGCAGTGGCCGCACAAAAGGGAATGACGGTCCTTACCGGAAAGGCTGTCTCCTCGATCTCATCCGGCGGCGACAGCTTCACGGTGACCACCACCGACGGCGGAGAGTATGCATCCCGCTTTCTCGGCTTGGCGACCCCTCCCAACAGCTCTGCCCATCTCACCCAGAAGGCCTTCCCCGAGCTCTCACGGCTCCTCTTTCAGATAAGGATGGAAACAGTGGACACCGTCGGCGTTGCCGTCAGGAAGGAGGCCACGACCCTCCCCCTCCTGGCAGGAATAATCCCCACAGCAAACTCCTTTTACTCAGCAGTCTCCCGCGACACGGTGAAGGACCGGGCCTACAGGGGCTTCAGCTTCCATTTCACCAAAGGCCTCGACGAGGAGAACCGGATCAGGAAGATCACAGCCGTCCTCGGCGTCAGGAAGGAACAGATAGAGGGGATGATGACGAAAGAGAACCTTGTCCCCTCCCTGAAGGTGGGACATGAAAGGCTCACGGCAGATATGGACAGGCTGATCTCAGGGACAAGACTCCTTCTTGTGGGAAACTATTTCAAAGGCCTTGCCCTTGAGGACTGCGTCTGCCGGTCCCTCAGCGAGGCGTCGCGGCTGAAGGCCCTCGCCTCATAGCAGATGGACTACAGACTTACAGCAAGGGTAAAGGCCGCCGGCTGAGCGGCAAAAATGGGTCCGTCGGACCTGCACGACATCATTGACGGGCTTCAGCCCCAGGAAGACCAACGCATCCTCGTAGGGCCGGGAGATGACGCAGGCGTCCACATCATCGGCAACACTGCCATAGTTGAGACGGTGGATGTCATTACTCCCGTAGTGGACGATCCCTTCACCTTCGGGGCCATAAGCGCCTGCAACTCCCTGAGCGATGTCTATGCCATGGGAGGAAGACCTCTCTCCGCCCTTGCCGTGGCAGGATTCCCCTCCTGCGACTACGGGCCCGCCGTTTTCCGCGAGATCATGAAAGGTGCCATGGAAACCCTGAAGAGGGCAGGGGCATTCCTCATCGGCGGCCACAGCTTTGACGATCAGGAGCTGAAGTTCGGCCTTGCCGTAACAGGCATTGTCGAGAAGGACAGGATCCTCAGGGTCTCAGGCGCATCGGAAGGGGACCTCCTTGTCCTCACAAAACCCCTTGGGATCGGCATTCTCACCACGGCGCTGAAAGGAGGAAAACTCGGGGAGAATGAGCTTCACGAGGCAGTGACATGGATGCTCACCCTCAATGACAGGGCCTCTGAGATTGCGTTGAAGGCAGGGGCATCATCAGGCACCGATGTCACCGGCTTCGGCCTCCTGGGCCACGCCCAAAACATGCTCAGGAACCCTGGGCTCGACTTCCACATCAGTCACAGCCAGGTCCCTGTCATGACCGGGGTCCAGGAAATGATTGATTCAGGGATGGTCCCCGCTGGGGGCTACAACAACCTCAGGTTTCTGGAAGGAAAAGTGGAATTCGCCCCCTCTGTCAGCGAAGACGGGAAGCTTATACTCACAGACCCCCAGACTTCGGGAGGACTACTTCTGACAATACCTGCGGAAGGAATAGAGGCATTTCAGAACGCCGCTGCCTTCTTCGCCATTATCGGGAAGGTGGTCAGGGGAAAAGGAATGATTCTCGTAGACTGAGAAGGAAGGGCTTATACCCTGCCGTCAGCCAGGAGATTATCGTAGGGAAAGGTCTTGAGGTAGGAAAGGAACTCTTCTACCGTATGGGACAAGACGGAATTCTTGGGGAGAATGAGGGAAAAGTTCCTGAGGATCTTTTCCTCCTTGATGGAAACCATCTTGAGGCTCCCGTATTTCAGCTCCTTCTTCGCTGCCCACCGCGAGAGAATGGACACACCCATCCCGCCTTCCACAGCCTCCTTGATCGATTCCGTGCTGCCGAGGACAAGGGCTATGAGCATATCGCTGGTATTGATCCCGTGGGCAGAGAGGTACTTCTCAATCATCTGGCGTGTGCCTGACCCCTCCTCCCTCAGAATGAAAGGCTCCTTTGTAATCTCCAGAATGGAGACCACCTTCTTCTTCGCCCAGGGATGAAAGGGAGGAATAATAATGGCGAGCTCATCAGTGATGAGGGGCTCCACCTTGATCTTCTGCTTCTGGATCTCCCCCTCCACCAGACCGAGATCTATGTTCCCGGAGTTAAGGAGGTCCACAACCCTTTTGCTGTTCTTGATGAAAACATTCACCTTTATGCGGGGGTGATTCTTCTTGAAATG
>JBAZFD010000287.1:0-3481 GCA_041653575.1 Thermodesulfovibrionales bacterium | reverse complement strand
CATCTTCCACCAGAGGTTCTCCACCAACACCTCCCCGGACTGGAGGCTCAGCCAGCCCCTCAGGGCAGTGGCCCACAACGGGGAGATCAACACTATACAGGGAAACAGGAACTGGATGGCAGCCATTGGTCATGAGCTCAGGCATGAGCTCTTCGGGAACGGTTTTCAGCTCCTCCAGCCCCTGGTCTCCCCTGAGGAAAGCGACTCCGCCTCTCTCGACAGGGTTGTGGAGCTCCTCATCCGGGCAGGTTTCCCTCCTGAGCAGGCGATCACCCTCTGCATCCCTCCTGCCTGGGAGCAGACCGTCCCCCCTGGCAGGGTGAGGGCCTTCCTCCGTTACCAGTCACTCCTGATGAAACCATGGGACGGCCCTGCTGCCGTTGTCTTCACCGACGGGGAGAAGATCGGCGCACATCTCGACAGGAACGGACTGAGACCGCTCAGGTACACGGTGACAGAGGACGATCTCCTCCTGCTCGGCTCTGAAACAGGAATGGTGGAGCTGGGTGAAAGAGGAATCAAGGAGAGGGGGAGACTCGGACCGGGAGAGACCCTTTGCCTTGATCCAGCAGAGGGCCGCCTCGTCTTCACCGACGAGATACTCATGGAACTGTCAGACAGGAAGCCCTATGGGGAATGGCTGAAGCGCTCTCCCTGTTCCATCAACAACAGAACTGAAGCTCCCGAGGTGGAGCCGGACCTGGTAAAAAGGCAGATCGCCTTCGGCTATACCGCTGAGGAGACAGAGACGGCCATAAAGGAGATGGCTGAGACAGGCAGGGAAATCACCTTCTCCATGGGCGACGACACCCCCCTCCCTCCCCTCTCTGAAAGGCCGCAGCTCCTCTACCGGTATTTCAGGGAGAGGTTCTCGCAGGTGACCAACCCGCCCATTGACCCCCTCAGGGAGAAGTCGGCAATGTCCCTCACCATGAACCTGGGACACAAAAGGAACTTCATTGTCGAGACGCCGGAGCAGGCCAGGAGGCTCCCGCTCTCATCGCCTGTCATCTGCGGCTCCCAGGTCAGGGATATCGAGGCCCAGGATCTCCTCGCTGTGCAGAGGCTCTCCATTACCTATGACCATGAGGGAAGAGACCTTTCCTCGGCAGTCAGGGAGCTCAGTCAGAGGGTGGTTGATGCGGTAAAGGCAGGGGCTGAGATCATCATCCTTTCGGACAGGGACCTGTCCCGGGAAAAACCGGCAATACCGGCCCTCCTCGCCCTGTCTGCCTCATTTCATGCCCTCCTGAAAAATGAGCGCGCAAACAGGACAAGCTTTATCATGGAGACAGGAGAGGCCCGGGATGTCCATCATATGGCCTGCCTCATAGGTCATGGCGCCTCGGCTGTCCATCCCTATCTCCTCTATGAGACAGCAGGAGATCTCTGCGGGAAAGGCATCCTCTCCATCAGCCCTGAAGAGGCAACAGCGCACTGCAGAAAGGCCCTGGAGGAGGGTATCCTCAAGGTCATGGCAAAGATGGGGATCTCCACCCTCAACTCCTACCATGGAGCCAGGCTCTTCGATATCATCTGCCTGAAAAAAAAGTTTACAGACGAGTATTTTCCAGGGGCTCTTCCCTGCTTTGAGGCAGACGGCATCGGTGAGATTGAGGCCTCCCTCATGAAGAGACATCACGACGCCTTCTTCACTGACCTGCCCGCCCTTCCCCTGGGAGGAGAAATGAGGAGCAGAAAAGGCGGTGAATGGCACGCATGGTCTCCCCAGGTTGTCATTGCCATGAACAGGTTCATTAAGAGCAGGGAATATCAGGATTACAAGGATTTTTCTCGCCTTGCCAATGAACGGCCTGTCTCTGTCAGGCACCTCCTGGGATACAAAAAGGGGACTCCCTTGCCGATCGGGGATGTGGAGCCTGAAGAAGAGATACTGAAACATTTCTTTTCAGGCGCCATGTCTGTAGGCGCCCTTTCCCCGGAGGCCCATGAGACCATCGCAGAGGCCTGCAACAGGCTCGGGATGAGGAGCAACAGCGGCGAGGGAGGGGAAGACCCCCGAAGATACGGCGGAACAAAAAACAGCGCCATAAAACAGATCGCCTCAGGAAGATTCGGCGTGACCCCTGCCTATCTCGCCTCAGCCGCAGAGCTGGAGATCAAGATGGCCCAGGGCGCAAAACCCGGAGAAGGAGGTCACCTGCCTGCTGGCAAGGTCACTGAGTATATCGGCTCCCTCAGGCATTGCAGGCCGAAGACCCTCCTTATCTCCCCCCCTCCGCACCATGACATTTACTCCATTGAGGACCTGGCCCAGCTGATCAATGACCTGAAACAGGCGAATCCCTTGGCAAAGGTCTGTGTGAAGCTGGTCTCGGAACTGGGGGTGGGAACAGTAGCAGCAGGCGTGGCAAAGGCCTATGCCGACATCATCCAGGTCTGCGGCTGTGAAGGAGGAACAGGGGCTGCCTCCCTGAGCTCCATTAAAAATGCCGGAAACTACTGGGAGTTGGGGCTTTCAGAGACCCAGAGGGTCCTCGTGGAAAACGGGCTGCGGGACAGGGTCCTTGTGCGGGTGGATGGCGGGATCAGGACAGGAAGGGATATCATCATCGCCGCCCTCCTTGGAGCAGAGGAGTACGGCTTCGGCACAGCCACCATGCTTGCCGGAGGCTGTGTCATGGCCCGGCAGTGCCATCTCAACACCTGCCCCAGGGGCGTGGCCACCCAGGATGAAAGGCTCAGGGGAAAGTTTTCCGGCACAACAGAAGGGATCATGGCCTATTTCAGGTCTGTGGCCCGGGAGGTGAGGGAGATCCTGTCTGAAATGGGCGTAAAAAGCCTCAATGAGATCATAGGAAAGACCGACCTCATCACCAGGGTCGTTCCTGAAGGATACGCAGGAGCCGGGCGGATGAGGCTTGACGAGCTTACAAGGGAATACCCTGCCGGAACCGCGCGGAAACGCTCCAGGCCCAGGAACGACAACCCTTCGGCATCCATGAACAACAGCCTTGTGGCAGAGCTCCTGCCCTTTATTGAAAAGGCAGAGCCTGTTGAAAGGTCCTATGCCATCAGGAACGTGGACAGGAGCATCCCTGTACAGCTGAACTACCACATTTCAAGGATCTACGGCAATACAGGCCTCCCTCCCAACACAATAACGCTCAGATTCCACGGTACCGCCGGGCAGAGCTTCGGGGCCTTCAACCACAAGGGACTGTCGCTCTTCCTGACCGGTGAGGCGAATGACTATGTGGGAAAGGGTATGTACGGCGGCAGGATCGTCATCTCGAATCCTGAGGGAAAGGGGGAGAGCAAAGAGGTGATAGCAGGCAATACCCTGCTCTACGGCGCCACCGGCGGGGAGTTCTTCGCGGCAGGCACGGCAGGAGAGAGGTTCTGCGTGAGAAACAGCGGGGCTGTCGCTGTTGTTGAGGGCGCAGGAGACCACCTCTGTGAGTATATGACAGGAGGGACGGTGCTCGTCCTTGGAGAGGCGGGATCAAACATCGGCGCA
>JBAZFD010000286.1:1730-3495 GCA_041653575.1 Thermodesulfovibrionales bacterium | reverse complement strand
GGATGCTCGTTATGGCCGGGTTGTAATAGACAAGGGCATCGATCCTTTCTATCCCTATGAGGTTCCAGAGGTGGGGCAGGAGGGTCATGCCGCCGTACCATGCCACAGGGCAGTCTCCCCCGCTATTGGAACTGTTGTACCTGATGCTGAGGGGCTGGACAGCGATCTTCATCCTGATGGGCACCATGAAAAAGAACCCCTTGAACTCCTTCACCCCCATGCCGTCTGTTGTTGTCCCCTCGGGAAAGACAACGACGGTGGAGCCGCTTTCTATCCTCTTTTCCACCTCATCCAGGGCAGCCCAGGCTGATCTCGTGGATTCCCTGTCTATGAAGACCGTTCCCGCCACCCTGGCCAGCAGGCCCAGCAGCGGCCATGCCTTCACGTCATGCCTTGAGACGAAGAGGGAAGGCCTGAGACTCCCCAGTACAAGGATATCAAGGTAGCTGATGTGGTTGCTCATGGTGATGGTCCTGGGGAGCTCCTTGAGATCCCCTTCCCTTGAGACCCTGATCCCCATGATCCGGCAGAGGGTTCTGGACCAGGACATGGCGGCCCGGGCCCGCATCCTGGTGAGCTCTTTTTCGCTCCAGAAAAAGAGGATATTGATGGCCAGCCCTGCTGCGAGAAAGAAGAGGCTGACGAGGATGAAAAGGGTGAGCCGCAGGATCTTTCTGCTGAGAACCATCATGAGAGAAAATGCCTCCTGTATTTTTCCAGCACCTGTTGTCTGTAGGTCCCCACGACCCGCTCCGCCTGCCTGATCATGAGGACGGACTCACCGCCATATTATAGGGAATCCTGGAGATCATAGTACACCTCCCTTTGTTTTGACTCCTGTCATAGTACCGATGGGCTGTTACGGGAGTATGGAGGGGAGGTTACGTTTCTGTGACAGAAGGAAGGGAATGGAACCGGCGACGCATCCGCAGGGGGGGTTGCAATACCCCCCTGTTTTCTGGTATAGTATTTTTCTTGCCGAAGTGGTGGAACTGGTAGACACGCACGTTTGAGGGGCGTGTGGGGAGACCTGTGCGGGTTCGAATCCCGCCTTCGGCACCATCCTTCTTTCTGTTCCGATTCTTTCAGCAAACAGCGGATTATTCACCGGCAAATCAAAGCGTTATCTCACTCATGGTTTCTTTATCGGGTTGCTGATCTTCCTTTTAAAATCCCCTTAGCAAAATATATACTAAACAATGCCCCTTTTCGGAGAACTCTTCCTCAGCGATATCATCAGAAGGCCCATCTTTGACCCCAAGGGAGAGGTCATCGGACGGGTGCGGGATATTTCTGTTGTCAAGGGCGATCCCCTTCCCAAGGTCTCTGCCCTTATCGTGGAGAGAAAGAAAAAGCTCTTCAAGCTCCGGTGGGAGCAGGTAAGCCTCTTCAACAGGAGGATCATCTCCGCTTACCTCACCCAGGCACTTCTTGATCCCTATATTCTGAATGAAGAGGACCTCCTGGCGGTGAGGGACATCCTGGACAAGCAGATCGTGGATGCCAACGGCGCGAAGGTGGTGCGGGTGAACGACATCAAGCTCGAGGGGTATGACGGCGACGCGGTCCTCATCGCAGCCGACGTGGGCATGAGGGGGATCATGCGGAGGCTCGGCATTGAGAGGGGCGGCGAGGGGTTCCTCAGGTTTTTTAATGCCAATCTCCCCTACAACCTCATCGGCTGGAACTACATCCAGCCCCTGAAGCCCAAGCTCCACGCCATCACCCTTACGGTCCCCCGGCAGATGGTCTCGGAGCTCCATCC
>JBAZFD010000286.1:0-1720 GCA_041653575.1 Thermodesulfovibrionales bacterium | reverse complement strand
CCCGCCGATATCGCCGAGCTCATCAGCCAGGTCTCCCGCGAGGAGGGTGCCCATCTCTTCAGGGACCTGGACATAGAGACGGCAGCTGAGGCGCTTTCAGAGCTGAAGCCGGAGATGCAGGCCGAGATCATCAACTCCATGGACATGGAAAAGGCAGTGGATATTATAGAGGAGATGCCGCCTGATGAAGCGGCTGATGTGCTCAGCGACCTCCCGGCTGAAAAGGCGAAGGAGCTTCTTGAGCACATGGAGAAGGAAGAGGCGGAGGACATACAGGAGCTCCTGGGCCATCCCGAGGACACTGCCGGAGGTCTGATGACCAACGAGTTCGTCTCCGCTCCGCCCGGTATTACGGTCCTGGAGGCAAGAGAGAGGTTTAGGCAGGATGCAGAGGAGATAGACACGGTTTATTACATCTATGTGGTGGATGAAGAGGAACGGCTCCTGGGGGTGATATCCCTGAGGGACCTTCTTCTTGCTGAACCGGCACTGCCGCTCTGCGAGGTTATGGAGCGAAAGCTCAAGACCGTCACCCCTGAGGTGGATGAGATGGAGGTGGCGGGGATCTTCTCCAAGTACAACCTCGTCTCCCTCCCTGTGCTGGATTGTGAAGGAGTCCTCATTGGCATTGTGACCATAGACGACATCATAGACAGGATACTTCCCCCTGCTGCCAAGAGGAAGAGGAGGCGGGTGTGACCAGGTGGAAGAAGTTTCTCCTCTTTCTCTCTGTCATGGGGCCGGGGATCATTACCGCCAACATAGACAATGACGCCAGCGGCATCACCACCTATTCTGTTGTGGGCGCCAGGTTCGGCTACAGCCTCCTCTGGACCCTCATCCCCACTACGGTGGCCCTGGTGGTCATCCAGGAGATGGTGGCCCGCATGGGTGTTGTCACAGGCAAGGGGCTCTCGGACCTCATCAGGGAGAACTACGGGGTAAAGGCTGCCTTCTACATGATGCTCGGGCTCCTGGTGGCGAACTTCGGGAACACCGTGGCCGACCTGGCAGGCTGGGCCGCGAGCATGGAGATCCTGGGCCTGAACAAGTATGTCATGGTCCCTGTGGGGGCGCTCTCTATATGGTTCCTGGTGATAAAGGGGAGCTACAGGTTTATAGAGAAGATCCTTCTCGTGGCCTGCCTCATCTTTTTCGGGTACATCATCTCAGGGGTCATGGCGAAGCCCGACTGGGGGGAGGTCTTCAGGAGCACCCTTGTCCCCCAGATGAGGTGGGATTCGGAGTATATTGTCCTGAGCATAGGGATTATCGGGACCACCATCACGCCTTGGATGCAGTTCTATCTCCAGTCCTCCATTGCCGAGAAGGGGGTGAGGAAGGAGGATTACCAGGCATCGAGGCTCGATGTGATCATCGGCTGCTTCATAACGGATATTATCAGCTTTTTTGTTATCGTCACCTGCGGCGCCCTCCTCTTTCCCCACGGGATCAGGATCAATGAGGCCTCAGAGGCTGCCATGGCGCTGAAACCCTTTGCCGGGGATTACGCTTACCTCATCTTCGCCTTTTCCCTTGCCAATGCCTCCATTCTCGGGGCGATCATCGTACCCCTTGCCACTGCCTATTACATATGCGAGGCCATGGGCTGGGAGGCGGGGATCAACAAGTCCTTCAAGGAGGCGCCCCAGTTTATGTGGATATACACCATGACCATTGTCCTCGGATCCCTTGTTGTCCTGATCCCCGGAGCCCCCCT
>JBAZFD010000285.1:0-3495 GCA_041653575.1 Thermodesulfovibrionales bacterium | reverse complement strand
GAAGGATTCCGGGCAAGCCGGAATGACGGACGTACTCAAGAGAAAATCATTGAGAAGAAACGAGGAAGAAGGAAAGCCATCCTGCCAGAAAAGCTCAGGCAAGGGCCTCACCGCCATCCGGAGCGCCACAGGCGCGATATCTATTCTTTATCAATCATCAGATTTATCTCTGCCTTGTCTCTCAGCTCTTCCAGGTGTTTTTTCAGTCGGTCGTTGAACTCCTTTTCAACGAGGTAGGTTTCTATCTCGTCCCTGACGGAGATATATTCATGTCCGGTCCACTTGTCGGTGTTTTCAGCATAGAAGTTCCGGATCATATCTTCCTTTATGAAGATGAGGGACCTGATCTTGATATCCAGGTATTCCTTGATGACCGCCTCGTCTGTGGCCCCCTCGAAGCGCATTTTTTTAGCCTCTCTCAGGAGGAGGCGCCTGTTGATCATCGCCTCAAGGACCTCTGCCTTTGTCATGCTGTGGAGCTTATTCATCTCCTCAAAGTCTTTATTGAACTCCAAGAGGGTGATCGCCCGGTCATCCACAGAAGCCACCACCCTGTCGATCATTGCGGCGGAGCAGAGGACAGGAGACAGCAAGCAGATGACAGAAGACAGAAGACAGATTTTTAAGGACAGAATCCAGAGGGCAGAGCCCAGACTGGAAAAGAGACCTTCCCCGTCCTTTATCTGACTTCTGAGTTCTGACTTCTGTCTTCTATCCTTAAAACGCCTGTCCGAGGCTGAAATGCAGCTCTCCAACGCTTTCCCCCTTTTCCTTGTTCAGTTTGTAGCCGTAATCCACCCTCACAGGGCCCACAGGTGTCTTGTATCGCAAGCCCAGGCCGGTGGTGTATCGTAAATCTGCAACATCAGGGATCCTGGTATCCTTCCAGACATTGCCTGCGTCAAGGAAGGTGACCAGTCCTATGCCCTTTCCGAGGTCGAACCGCAGCTCCAGGTTCCCCATGAGAAAGGTGTTTCCGCCGATGGGGGTTCCGTCTGCCGCTCTGGGACCCAGGGTGTCCTGCTCATACCCCCTGACCGTGGTCCTGCCGCCGAGGAAAAACCTTTCGGCAATGGGAAGCTCATTGGTGCTCCTGAAACCCTTGGCAAAGCCTCCCCTGACCGATGTGGCGAGGACAATTCTTTTGCTCAGTGCGTGATAATTGTTCAGATAGAGATGCAGCTTTGTAAAGTCCGTTTGCGAGAACATAAGGAAGGATGCCACCTTCAGCGAGACTCCTGCCAGTATTCCCCGGCTGGGGTCAAAGAGATTGTCCCTCGTGTCGTAGATGAAACCGGCCCTTGGGCCGCTGATGATGAGTGTTCCCACGTCTTCCTTGCTCAGGACAATGTCCGGTTTGACGTCCCAGGTCTTTACCTGCGACAGGTCGTAGGCGAACTCCAGCTTCAGGTCATCGGAGAGTTCCTTCTCAATGCCTGCGCTGAGAGTGTGTCTCCTGATCTTGTACCAGAGCTCCTGGTTGTCCAGGCCCCTTTCCTCCCGGTATTCGCTCATTGCCAGGGCCTTCAGCGGGATATCGCCGATGAACCACGGCTCATAATAGCTGAGGAGAAACCTCTGCTCAAGGATGCTCAGTTCTGTCCTGAAGGAGGCCTGCCTGCCTGTCCCCCAGAGGTTTTTATAGCTCACGCCGAAAAACCCCCTGAGCCGCTCGTATTCGGCATACCCGATCCCGAACTCCACAGCGCCGGGATCAGCCTCTTTGAGGAGATATTTCACATCCCTCTTATTCCCCTTTTCTTCAGCAGGCTCTATCACCACATCAGTAAAGAGGCCGAGGCGATAGAGTCTCTGTCTTTCCTGTATGAGAATGGCGTAGTTCAGGGGCTCACCCTCTTTGTGGAGGATCTCCCTTGTTATAACCCCCTGCCTGGTCATGTTGTTTCCGATGATGAGATGCTTTCCGAAGAGTGTGACATCCCCTTCCTGTATCTCAAAGGTGATTGCTGCCCCAGTCCCTGCAATGTTCCTCTTCACGGAGATCTGCGCATCAAGAAACCCCTTGCTGGTATAGAGGCCCATGATCTTTCTCCTGGAGTCGGAGATATCCACCTCATTGAAAGGGCTCCCTGTCTTGAGAGGGATAGCAAGGGCAAGCTCTTCTGCGGTGAAGAGTCTGTTTCCCTTCAGCTCTATGGCAGTTATTCTCACCTGCTCCCCCTCTTTGATCCTGAAGCGCAATCGGACTTCGTCTTTCTCTTCATCCATTGAGACTTCAGGATCCATGACCTCAACAGAGAGGTATCCGAGGGCGTGGTAAAAATCCGCCAGTGTGTCCCTGTCTGAGCTGATCTGATCGGGGTTGTAAGGACCTCCCTTCTGTGAAACAATGATATCCCTTAGCCTCTCACCGGGAATGGTGAGGGGTGATGATACCCCCTCTATGGCAACAGCCTCCAGTTTCGATCTTTTCCCTTCATAGATGAAGTACTGCACCATGACGCGGTCATCCTCTGCTGAAATGGTGGGAGCAACCTGGGCAAAGGGATACCCTTCCTTGTGATAGGCCGCAATGATCCTGGCTGTAGACTCCTCTACGAGGTCATCGCTGAACTCATTGACATCAAAGAAGGGGACCTCCTGTAAAAGCGCCTTTGCAGAGAGTGCTGTCTGGCCTTCAAAGGAGATCTCAATTTTCCTCCCCCTTGCAAGGCTGATATCAAGCAGCCCATCGGTATAGCTATGAGTGAGCTTTGTTTTAATATAGCCCTGTTTTTTATAATGATTTATCGTTTCCTGGGCGAGTCTCTCCATTTCGGTGGAATCGAAGACATCGCCCTCTTTCAGCTCAATCTCGGACCGGACAAACCCCTCAGGCTCTGTAATAACCAGTTTCCTGATGATCTGGGGAGGTCCCTCCAGAATATGCAACGCTATCCTGACCTTGTTCCCTTTCAGGGGGACAATCTCATACCGGGCATCAGCTTCGGGGAAGCCCCTCTTTCTCATCTCCAGCCTCAGTTTTTCGCAGGCAGTCTTCAGCTCTGAGATATGGATTCTCTTCCCTATATCGATAAAAGGAATCTGTTTTCTGATGAAGCCTGAGGAGAAACGGTCGTTCCCCTTCACGGAGATGCTGTCAATGATCTCCTTTTCCCTGACCGTTACTACGAGAGAGCTCTCGTCATTGTCCCTGTTTTCTACGTCAATACCGGTGAATATCCCCAGGGAGAAGGCCCTCTTTATCCCTTCCCGGAGCAGCTTCCTGTCGAGCTGAGCCCCGCTTCGGATATCAAGGAGGTCGAGGAGTTCCTGCTGCGGAAGGGATTTCAAACCCCTGACTTCGATGCCGGAGACAGGGGCTGTCCCGGCAGAGGCGGTCCCCTGGAAAAGGAGCAGGGAGAGGATAACAAAGATACAATATGGCGTCATAGTCAGAACTGTGGCGAGCTCCCTTTTTTTATTTGAAGGTAAACCTGAATTTAACATCTCCGCCGATGCCCCCCCTCTCATCCCGTATTCCCACAAGGGAGG
>JBAZFD010000284.1:0-3521 GCA_041653575.1 Thermodesulfovibrionales bacterium | reverse complement strand
GCAAAAATGTTTTTTGATTATAAAACAATGCCATAAAATCTGATTGGCTGTGGGTGGAAGCGCTTCAAGGAGAGATCATGGATGGGTCAAGGCCTAGGCTCTCCCATTCCAGGTGGCAACCGACCAAATAGTGCCATGCTTGACTGTATGAAACAGCTCTGAGTGATGTTAGAATTGTTGATATTTCAATAGGAAAGTAGCACGGACTGCTGATTGTCAGAAGTAGCTGAACTGGCTAAGAAGCTTCACTGTTTAACAGTAAGAGGATAGTAAGTCTCAAAACGGCAAAATGAAAGTCCGGCCCCAGGAATTGCCTCCCTTCCGAGGAACGGAGGCCTGAATATTTGGGCTTGCTTTTACCCATGTTTCCAAGTATATTCGTAAAAGAAATGGAAAAAGACAGTGGGCAGCTCAAATATAATGTTGGCAGGAGCCCAAATGACAAGGATAACACTGGGTAAGGCGCGCGCAGTCATAACCGCAACGGGGAATGGACTTCAGGTAGTGATTCCCTCAAGAAAGAACGCCTTTCTTATCCTCTTTCTTGCTGCTTGGCTCGTCGGTTGGGCTGTCGGAGAAGTAATGGTACCAACGACATTCATTAAGGGCATTAAAGACACGGGTGCCCTTATATTCTCGGCAGCGTGGCTCGTGGCTTGGACAATAGGTGGAGGGTTTGCAATATATACCTGGTTATGGAACGTCGCTGGAAAAGAAATCATTACGGTCAACAGCCTCTACCTGACAGTCAAGAAGGATCTGTTTGGCTACGGCAGGGTGAAGGAGTATGAGATGTCACATATTACAAACCTGCGAGTGTCTCCGCAACCCTTCAACCCCTTCGACGTTTCATCGAGTCTTCAGTTCTGGGGTGTAGGCGGCGGCGTTCTTGCCTTTGATTACGGCTCCAGGACCTATAGATTCTGCAGAGGCGTTGACGAGGCAGAGGCAACTCAAGTAATGGGAAGGATCAAGGAATATCATAAGGAGTGAATTGGGAAACAAAAAAGGCCTGCCAACGCTCGGCATGCAGCCGACCTCGTACCTCGGCGGCTGATGCCGAGCGTTATGCAAGAATAAATGAACTATCCATTCGAACCTAAATCAACAACACATCTAAAACCTGGACAGTTTTGGGCGGTGTGCTTGCCATCTGGAAGGTATGCCTGCGGTCGTATCCTGCAGCTAAATGCCTCTGAGATACCATCAAAAAGCCGAATGTTCTTCGGGGGATTGCATCAGTGGCTTGGGAATCAGCCACCTACAAGTGAGGATATCGCAGGAAGTTCACTGGTAGCTTTCGGATTGATGCACATAAAAGCAATCACTACGACTGGTGAAGGTATTCTGGGAGAACGTCCTTTGGAGGCAGATCTTATTGAACTGCCTCTTTTCCTTTCAGCAGTGAAAGGACCTGGAACAATGCTACTTCGTGGCGCGGAGGCCATTCGGCAAGCAACTAGTGACGAGTGGGGCACGTTTCCCATTCTCAGCACCTGGGGATATAGCTTCATTGTCAAATTGGCGGAAGCAAAACTTGAAAGGGACGCATAACCACCGGCGGAGCATGGTCTTCGCTGTACTCCGCCGGTGCACCTTGTGTCGTTATGTGTAGTTGCCTTGTAAATCTTCAACTGTTGCAGATCGGCATACCTGTGAAGTAGGAGGTGACAGTCGCATGAAAGTGGCTTGTTATTGCGTGGCGGCCGAGACGCCGTCTATGGGTGCCCCTCCACAGAATCGGGATGGAGATCCCCTTCTCTACCATCTCAGAAGGGCCTCAGGCTCGTGCCGAATTTTTCGGAGAGTTTTTCGAGGTCGTGGACCACGTAGCGGAAGGCCATCCAGGCGTAGCCGTCCCATCTCCTGATGCCCTCGGCCTTGATCCTTTCTATGGCAGCTCTTCCCTCTACCGGCTCCTCGCCGAAGAAGAGCTTTCTGAAGATATCGGCGAACCATGTGTCTATGGGAAAGCCGCCGTGGGGGTTGATGATGTCTGATGAGTAGTCGCCGATACCCGGCAGATCCATGAGCCTCTTTTTTGCCTCCTCAGGGGGCAAGGCCTTCAGCTCCTCAAGGGGTGTGAAGAGGGGCCAGCCGCCGGGTTTGTGCCCCGTGCAAAGCTGTAGGGAGGCCTGGGCCTGAGCTGAAACCGAATCTGTGCTCCAGTCTTGACGCCTTCATGGACCTCCCGTCGTGCAGGTACAGTATCTAATTCATTAGATTCTATCGTGTCAGGCTTCCAGGCTGTCAATGACCCCTGTGATACTCCTGACCATCAGCTCCACCGCCTGTCTGCCCTTCTCTTCCGTGGCCTTTTCAGGATTCCCCCAGACTCCGCCGGGCCAGTGCGCTATCTTGTCCCTGACGCTGAAGGGTTTCGGTATCTGCGGGTATTCCTCAGGCGCCCGCCCTTTGACGAGCTCAGGGGCAAGATGGAGCACCATGGAGGTCTCCAGCTCTCCTGCGTGGGAGTCATTGGCTGTTTCAGCTATCTGGGAAAGCTCTTTCCAGAGGAGATCATAGGGAGAGAAGGCTGCGATCCTGATTTCCGGCAGCTGCTCAATCAATATCTCAGCCGTCTCTTTCATGGCCGACATATGCAGGCTCCCGCCGTGGCCTGAGATGAGGAGGATGTTGCGGAGTCCCTTTTTGTACGCCTCGGTCACGAGGTCTGAGGTGAGTCTGCGCAGCGTTTCAGGGCTGATGCTGATGGTTCCTGGGTGATCCTTTGTGGTGGTGCAGACGCCGTAATAGGTGAGGGGGGCAAGGAAGAACCTCTTTGTTTCTGCCACTCTCTTGAGGACTTCGTTGATGATCAGGGCGTCGGTGTGGAGGGGGAGGTGGCTCCCGTGCTCCTCGATGGTGCCGAAGGGGAAGACGATGGTTTTTGTCTGCTTCAGCTGTTCTGTGAACTCAGTCATTGTTATCTGTTCAAGGATGATCATTTTTTGTCCTCCAGTATTTTTGAGCTTTAAAGGTTGTTGAGGGCAGGGGACAGTGTGCTCGCTCATTCTCGAAGGCCAAAGGCCTTCTCCGAGGGTTTCGCTGCCCTTCGGACACCGAAAAAAGCCGCTCACACACTGTCCCCTGCCCTATCGTCCGCTGTTTATAAGGACAAGTTTCTTGATAAACTCCTCAACTCTGAAGAGGGTATCCATTTCCTGTCCGGAGATCTCCTGGAAGCGGAGCAGCTTCTCAGGGGGGATTCGGTTTTTCAGGCGCCGGCAAAGGTAATTGATGCAGATGACAGGCCTTGCCCTGAGGGAGCAGCCTGTCTGCGTGAGGAAATGACAGGCGTCGGGGGCTTCATGCTCAACCGGCAGTGAGACGCCGAGGAGGAGGTTGATCAGGAGGATGATACTGTCGCAGTTGTATGAGACCCTCCTGACGCAACAGATCCCTCCGCCCGTTGACGCGCATCCGGCGCATTCCTGTGCAATGCCTGTTTCGCCCATAATCTGCCTGGTGTTTTCAATATCACTGTCAAGGGAGAGGAGCAGCGCCTGAAGCTCCTGGTT
>JBAZFD010000283.1:0-3522 GCA_041653575.1 Thermodesulfovibrionales bacterium | reverse complement strand
AGGTGGAGGAGGCCTTGAAGGACTCCTTTGCCCAGGATGTGGTCCTTCTGAACTTCATCGGCATACGCCCGGTGATCATTCACGGCGGAGGCCCAAAAATCAGCGCCACCATGAAGAAGATGGGCAAGGAGCCTGCCTTTATCCAGGGGCAGAGGGTGACCGACGGGGAGACCATGGAGATCGTGGAGATGGTCCTCGGCGGGCTCATCAACAAGGAGATCGTGGCCCTCATCAACAGTCACGGAGGAAAGGCTGTGGGGCTCAGCGGCAAGGACGGCAGCCTTATTCAGGCAAAGAAGAAGATCATCAGAAAGCTCTCCGAGACAGGACAGGAGGAGACCATAGACCTGGGACTGGTGGGAGAGGTGGAATGCGTATCCCCTGAGATTCTCCATTCCCTCCAGAGGGACGGCTTCATCCCTGTCATATCCCCCATCGGCGGCGGAGTTATGGGAGAGGCCTTCAACATCAACGCAGACTATGTGGCCTCGGCAGTGGCAACTGCCCTCGGAGCAGAGAAGCTCATCCTCCTCACCGATGTGCCGGGGATCAAGGACAAGGAAGGAACGGTGATCTCTTCTGTGCCCATGGAGGGTATCACCGGGCTCATGGAGGACGGGACCATCACCGGGGGAATGCTCCCCAAGGTCCAGGCGTGCAGGCAGGCGCTTGAGGGCGGGGTGAGCAAGACCCATATCATTGACGGCCGCGTCTCCCATTCCCTCCTGCTTGAGATATTCACCAAAGAGGGTATCGGCACGGAGATCATAGGGAAACCCGCTCCTGCTGAAAAACGGTGTCCTTTATAAGCTGTCAGACGAGGGCTCTTTGAGGGGCATTCGCCCCCCTCAAAGAAGTGGTATAATAGGGGCAAAAATGTTTTTGAGACAGGGGTCTCAGCAGGAGGCAGCGAATGAACAAGGATAGGGTCAAGGCCCTGGAAATGGCCATCTCCCAGATAGAGAAGAACTTCGGAAAGGGCTCCATCATGCGCCTCGGCGCCGGAGAGGTGGCAGAAGGGATTCAGGTGATACCCACAGGTTCCCTTACCCTGGACATCGCCACAGGTGTGGGAGGCTTTCCCCGCGGCAGGGTGATCGAGATATACGGCCCCGAGTCATCGGGAAAGACCACCCTTGCCCTCAATGCCATAGCCCAGGCCCAGAAGATGGGAGGGGTGGCAGCCTTCATCGATGCCGAGCATGCCCTTGACGTAAACTATGCGGCAAGGATCGGCGTGAACACCGAGGAGCTCCTCGTCTCCCAGCCTGACACCGGTGAGCAGGCCCTTGAGGTGGCTGAGACCCTGGTGAGGAGCGGCGCCGTGGACATCGTTGTCGTTGACTCCGTGGCTGCCCTTGTGCCCAAGGCGGAGATAGAGGGAGACATGGGAGACTCACTCCCCGGCCTCCAGGCCAGGCTCATGAGCCAGGCGCTGAGGAAGCTCACCGCCTCCATATCGAAGTCACTCACTACGGTGATGTTCATCAACCAGATCAGGATGAAGATCGGCGTCATGTTCGGCAACCCCGAGACAACAACAGGCGGAAACGCCCTGAAGTTCTACGCCACCATGAGGCTGGACATCAGGAAGATAGACAACCTGAAAGACGGCCAGGATATGATAGGCGGCAGGGTGCGGGTGAAGATCGTGAAAAACAAGGTCGCGCCCCCCTTCAGGCAGGCGGAGTTCGACATCTACTTTAATGAAGGCATATCCCGCACCGGTGAGATGATCGACCTGGGCGTTGACAAGGGGATCATCGAAAAGTCGGGGGCCTGGTACAGCTACAACGGGACCAGGATCGGGCAGGGAAGAGACAATGTGCGGGAGTACCTCAAGGGCAATCCGGGGATGATCGCTGAGATAGAGCAGAAAATCCTTGAGGCCTACGACCTGAAAAAGCCTGCGGAACCCCAGGAAAAGTGAGCTTCAGAGCGTCGAAAAAACCCTTTCAGGACAACATTGAGAACTGCCTGCGGTTCGCCTTCAAACTCCTCAGCTACAGGGACAGGTCCGAGAGGGAAATGTCCGACAAGATAGCCCTGAAAGGCTTTTCCCCCAAGGTGGCTGATGAGGTCATGGGGTACCTCAGGAACAAGGGGCTCATTGATGACAGGAAGCTCGCAGAGAACCTGACGAGGAGCGCCATAGACAGATGCCTCGGCCCCAGGGGAATCAGGGAACACCTCCTCAGGAGGGGCATCCCTGACGGGGCAATGGATCTTCCCCCTGAAAGAGACCAGACCTTTGCAGACTCAGCCGGGAGGCTGGTGGCGAAGAGATGGGCCAGCCTGAAGGGCTGTGATGCAGAGACCCGGAAACGGAGAATCTGGGGCCTCCTCTCCAGGAGGGGGTTTTCCGGCGACACCATCCATGGGGTCCTGAGATCTCTGCCGTCAGTGGAAGAGGAAACGGATGAGCCCGAGGAATGAATGGGGCTGTCAGCCCTTTTGGTTTTTGCGGTCATGGCCTGTACGGGAAGATTGCAGTATTTTTTGATGGAAAACTGATATGCATCAGTGAAGAGTCTCAGGGAAAGAAGGAATAGGAGAAGAGCAAGGGATGAAGAGTTCTGAGATCAGGAAGCAGTTTCTGGAGTTTTTCAGGTCCAAGGGGCATGAGGTAGTGACGAGTTCCTCCCTCATCCCCCGGAACGACCCGACACTCCTTTTTACCAACGCAGGCATGGTCCAGTTCAAGTCCGTTTTCCTCGGCGAGGAGAGCAGGTCTTACACCAGGGCAACTACCTGCCAGAAGTGCCTGCGGGCGGGCGGCAAGCACAGCGACCTGGAGAATGTGGGCCACACAGCGCGGCATCATACATTTTTCGAGATGCTGGGGAATTTCTCCTTCGGCGATTACTTCAAGAGGGATGCGATCCTCTTTGCCTGGGAGCTCCTGACCGGGGTGTTCAACCTCCCCAAGGACAGGCTCTGGGTCTCTGTCTTTGAGAGCGATGACGAGGCAGCCTCCCTCTGGCAGGAGCTTACGGACATCTCTCCCGATCAGATCGTGCGGCTCGGGGCAAAGGACAACTTCTGGCAGATGGGAGACACCGGCCCCTGCGGTCCCTGCTCAGAGATCATCCTCGATCAGGGTGAGGATCTGGGCTGCGGCAAGCCGGACTGCGCCGTGGGCTGTGACTGCGACAGATATCTTGAACTCTGGAACCTGGTCTTCATGCAGTACAACAGGGACGAGGCAGGGAACCTTACCCCTCTTCCCAGGCCGAGCATAGACACCGGCATGGGCCTTGAGAGGATAACCGCCGTTCTCCAGGGCAAGAGAAACAACTTCGACTCCGACCTCTTCAGCCCCATCATTGCTGCTGTGGAGGCCCTTTCAGGCTCTGCCTACGGCAAAACACCTGAAACTGACGCCTCCATCAGGGTCATAGCGGACCATATGAGGGCCATGTCCTTCCTCCTCGCCGACGGACTTATGCCTTCCAATGAAGGAAGGGGATATGTCCTGAGGAGGATCATCAGGAGGGCCTCCCGCCATGCCCGTCTCCTGGG
>JBAZFD010000282.1:0-3527 GCA_041653575.1 Thermodesulfovibrionales bacterium | reverse complement strand
CCCTCGCAGGAGGAGCTGGAAAGGGAGTACAAGGACATACTGAAGGATGAATACGGCATACGGTTCAACAGGCTTATCACCATCGTAAACTCCCCTATCGGCAGGTTCAGGGACTCCCTCATGAGAAACGGGGACTATGACTCATACCTGAGGCTCCTGTCCAATAACTTCAATTCCGCCACCCTCGACCGTGTCATGTGCCGCAGTCTTCTCTCTGTTGACTACAGGGGTGAGCTCTATGATTGCGATTTCAACCTTGCCCTGGGCCTACCGGTAAAGGGATATGAAGGCATGAAGCTCTGGGAGATAGACCTTGAGACCTTTCATCCTGAGATTTCCTGCGGCGCGCATTGCTATGCCTGCACCGTCGGGATGGGAAGCAGCTGTCACGGCGCGCTGATCAGCGACTCCGGCTGTTCAGGCCTGAAGGAGGAGGTGAAGAGGTACTACGGCGAGGAACTGAAGGGGACAAAGGACCTCCGGACAGGGGCCTGTTGCAGTCCTGACTCCATTCCAGCGCATCTGAGGGAGATACTTCCCCTGATCGCTGATGAGATCAAGGAGAAGTACTACGGTTGCGGTTCACCTGTCCCTTTATGCCTCCATGGTAGGAAGGTTCTTGACCTGGGCTGCGGCACAGGGAGGGACAGCTATCTGATCTCCCGGCTGGTGGGCCAGGATGGCCGTGTTTTCGGCCTGGACATGACAGAGGAGCAGATCCGGGTGGCAAGGAAGCACCTCCCCTCCCAGACAGCGAGGTTCGGCTACAGGGAACCCAATACTGAGTTCATTCATGATTACATTGAGAATGCAGGGAGACATTTCCCTGATGAGTCTCTTGATATTGTTGTCTCGAACTGCGTCATCAATCTCGTTGAGGACAAGGAAAGGGTCATCGGCGAGGTCTACAGGCTCCTGAAAAAAGGGGGGGAGTTTTACTTCTCCGATATCTATGCAGACAGGCGTATTCCCGGGGAGCTGAAGAACGATCCGGTCCTCTACGGCGAGTGCCTCTCAGGCGCACTTTACCAAAAGGACTTTGAGAGGATCGCAAGGAAAGCCGGATTTTCAGACCCCCGTATTGTCTCCCTGAGGGAGGTCCCTGTGACGGACCGGGAGATTGCAGAGAAGGTGGGAAGCATCAGGTTTTTCTCCGTCACCTACAGGCTCTGGAAGCTCGATGGCCTTGAGGACGGCTGTGAGGACTACGGGCATATGGCTGTCTACAGGGGCGGCATACCTGAGGCCCCTGCCCGGTTTGTCCTTGATGAGCAGCATCTCTTTGAAAGGAACAGGCCTGAGAGGATCTGCGGGAACACCGCTCTGATGCTCTCTGCCACGAGGTTCAGGGATTTCTTTGAGGTGGCCGGCGATTTCAGCGAGCATTTCGGTGAGTTCCGGGGATGCGGCATGACGGCCTCCCTCCCTGTCAGGTCGAGCAGCTTCGGCTGTTGTTGAAGTGAGAAACTCGAAAGAAGCAGTTGGAAGGCCGGGCATGAGCGACTTTGCTCCCTTTTCGTTGCCTGAGTTGGCGAAATAGAGCGTCCACAGCTGCAACTGTTTGAGCCCCTCGGGCGAGTTTTGCGGCTGTAGCGTAATGAGCCTACTCCGGCAGAAAAGGGAGCGCCTGAGCGAATGCCCGGCCTTCCAACTGCATGGGGTGGGATGAAAGACCGGAGTTGCATCGTTCTTTTTGTAAAGTGCCCTGAAAAGGGCAGGGTGAAGACGCGGCTTGCGGCTGAGACTGGCGAGGATAATGCCCTTGGCCTGTACCAATGCTTTGTCAGCGATATCATTGCAACCCTGACAGAGGGGCGATACCCTGTCAGGATAGCCTTCCACCCCCCAGACGGACAAGACCGGATTGCCCCGTGGCTGGGCGATTACCCATCCTCCCCCCAGAGGGGCGAAGACCTGGGGGAGAGGATGCTGAACACCTTTCTCCGGCTCTTTTCCGAAGGTTTTTCTTCTGTGCTCATCCTGGGCTCAGATATCCCCGACCTTCCCGGAGAGGTCATTGAAGAGGCCTTTGATGCCCTGACGGAGCATGACACTGTCATCGGCCCTGCCTCTGACGGCGGGTACTACCTCATCGGCTTTACAAGGGGCTCCTTCATTCCCGATGTATTTCAGGGCATTCCCTGGAGCACCGCTTCTGTCTTTGATCTGACCATGGCTGTCTTTCAGCAGAAGGGTTGCAGGGTCCATACCCTCCCTGAATGGCGGGATGTGGATACCATGGACGATCTGAAGGCTTTATGGGAAAGGCGAAAGGATAGCGGATCCGGAAACTCCAGGACCATTGCCTTTATGAGAGATAGGCGGATATTCCCTGAGCATAGATAGCGCCCTGAATCAGAGCTGTTACATACCCATATCGAATTCATCGGGGAACTTTCGCCATTGATAAAAATCCTCTTGAGTGCATTTTCTTAGCGTCTCTTCTTTTTCCTTCCTGATATGCCATGCCGTATTCAGGTGATGGTAAATGTGCTGCATGTCAGAATAGTACCCATCAAAATCAAAGTCATCATCTTTCTCGATTTCATTGACCATGCGGTCAAGAGCCGCCTTTGATTCTATAAGGTTGGATAAGATGTCTTTCTTGTTGTTCATCCGAGCCTCATCGCTTACCGTTCATAGGGTGTTTGGTTGCCTTTCGTCCGGCTGCTGTGCAGCGCTGCCAGATTTGAAATAGTTCCTGACGCTTTTTTTGAAAAAGATATACCAGATAACAATCGCAGTATAGATTGCCACCGCACCTATACTCTCGGGGATTTTTTCAGATCCTGCTTCGGGTAGTTGCCGCAGCAATAAGACATCCTGTACAACTACCAACGCCAAAATCAGTTTCCTCACCCACTGGCTTCGCATGAAAATGCCACCCCCGATCACAGAAAAGGTGAGCCCTATCAAAATGGCATTAAAGGCAGCGCCACTTCTCCAAAATTCTCGGTAAGTGACCACCTGATCGTTAATGCGATATGTCACCAACGGGATGAGGGATAGGATGCCAACAAGGGGCCCCAGCGGTGAGGCAGCGGTAATAATCCGCAAGAAAAAGGGCATTTCTTTAAACCTGAGCCAGATCAGCAGGAGGATGTCATTCATATTTTTCCTTTTATTCAATCTGCAAACATTATAGAACGAGGAAAAACGGAGTTCAAGAAAAACCAGCGAAAGACTGTTCTGAAAAGCCATTACAGCCCTTCCTCTTTCGTCCCCCACCCTCCGCCTCCCGGTGTCTCGATGATGATGGAGTCTCCGGCTTCGAGGTTCAGTATGGCGCGGCTGCCCTGAGCGATCAGCGTTCCGTCCGCCTTCTTCAGGGAGTTTTGCCCCCTTTTGCCCGGCCCACCTCCATGCACACCGTAGGGCTCATATACGCGCCTTTCAGAGAGGATGGAGCCCGTTGCTGGTTTGAGGAACTGGAGCTCCCTGATGACGCCCTCTCCTCCTTGGAACCTTCCCTCTCCTCCTGAGCCCTCCCTGAGGAGGAACCTCAATTCGAACCCCCGGGTGCCTGA
>JBAZFD010000281.1:0-3528 GCA_041653575.1 Thermodesulfovibrionales bacterium | reverse complement strand
TAATCAGAAACTTTATATACGGAGGTGTTTCCATGATTCTGACGACGACTCCCCAGATAGAGGGGAAGAGGATCACGAAGTACTGCGGGATAGTCACGGGCGAGGCTATTGTGGGCGCGAACATCTTTAAGGACTTCTTTGCCGGGATCAGGGACATTGTAGGCGGACGTTCGGCAGCCCATGAAAAGGAGCTCCAGCGGGCACGGGAGATCGGCCTGAAGGAGGTGGAAGAGGCGGCCCTTGCCCTGGGCGCAAATGCAGTGGTTGGCATAGACCTGGACTATGAGGTGGTTGGGCAGTCAGGCAGTATGCTTATGGTGAGCATCAGCGGAACAGCCGTTGTAACCGAATAAGAACTCAGAAACCAAAAAGAGGGAAGTCTCCGGCTGGAGACTTCCCTCTTTTTTTATTTGTCAACCTTGTTCCCCGCAGAGGCCCACTCGGGGAAGCCTGCCTGGTAGATCTTTATGTTTGTATATCCCTTTGCACTGGCAGCGACCGCGCCATTGTGGCTCAGCCCTCAGGTGTAGCCGCGGCAGTAAAAAACAAGAACGACTTTTTTGTTCTTCGGGAGCAAGGTCTCAATGGAGGAGACCCTTTCAGGGGGGACATTGACGGCCTTGGGCAGGTGGCCCTGCCGGTACTCCTGGCTGGTCCTGGCGTCGACAATAGCGACCTGCGTCTTCCCCGCTGCCAGGCTCTTCATCTCCTGGGTGGTGACAGTCGGAAAATTCTGGGCAAAAACCGATGAGCAGAGAAGGAAGAAAACAGCAACAACGAGTCTTTTCATTCCCGGAGCCTCCTGGCTGAAATGGTGGTCCATCATGATACCCCGTTCAGACTCCCCAGTTCAACAGGGGAAAAAACAAAAAAGAAAGGCCCGGTAAAAACCGGGCCTTCTTATTTTAAATCCGGCGGCGACCTACTTTCCCAAGACCTCGCGGTCAGAGTATCATCGGCCCTGGAGGTCTTAACTTCCGTGTTCGGAATGGGAACGGGTGTTGCCCCTCCGGTATAACCACCGGAAAATCGTGATCACTACCGTTGCGTGAGAATTAGATTACCACAACAAAAAAGAAATTGCAAGAAAAATATTATCTCTGCTTCAGGAGGCAGACAGCCTGGGCAGCCATCCCCTCTCCCCTGCCTATGAACCCCATCCCCTCATTGGTCTTGGCCTTGATGTTTATCCGCTCCCGTGGAATGCCCGCCTGGGAAAGGGCGTCTTTCATCGCCTCCGTATGAGGGGCCATCTTCGGCTTCTCCGTTATGATGATGCAATCGAGCCAGGAGACCTCAAACCCATGGGTTCCGGCGAGGCCGACAACATCTGTGAGAAGGAGGATGCTTGATGCGTCCTTCCACTGTATCTCCGTGTCGGGAAACCGTTTGCCTATGTCCCCCATCCCCAGGCCGCCGATGATGGCGTCAATAATGGCATGACAGAGCAGATCGCCGTCTGAGTGGCCGAGGAGCCCCTTTTCATAGGGGATATCAACGCCGCCGATGATGAGTCTCCTGCCCTCCGCAAGCCTGTGGGAATCGTAGCCTATGCCGACCCTCATTCCATCACCGGGAAAGAAATGCCTCTGCTATTGTTATATCCTCGGGGGTCGTGACCTTGATGTTCCGGTAGGAGCCCATGACGACCCTCACCCTTCCGCCGTACCTCTCCATGAGGGCAGCGTCGTCTGTGGCGTAAAACCCCTCTGCACCGGCCTTTTCATAGGCCTCCCTGATCCTGTCGTACCGAAAGACCTGCGGCGTCTGGATCGCCCAGAGCAGACTCCTGTCCAGCGTCCGCTCTATCACAACCTCCCCCTCTGTCTTCTGTGCTCTGTCTTCTGACTTCTGCCTTCTGACTGTCTTGATCGTATCCTTTACCGGCACTCCCGCCACCGCGCCGTCGGCATCTTCCAGTGCCTGAAGCGCCCGCCTGATCATCTCATGATCCACCATGGGCCGTGCGCCGTCATGGATAACCGCAACGTCGGCGCCTTCTATCGCCCTGAGGGCATTGAGCACGGAATCCTGCCTCTCCCTGCCTCCCATGACGCAGTTCTTCACCTTGGCGATGCCGTAGTCCCTGATCAATGCCCGGCCTGACTCAATATCCTCTTCCTTGAAGACAGGGACTATCTCCGTTATCTCCGGGCATGTCGCCAGGGCCTCAAGGGTCCAGATGACAAGGGGCTTGTCGAGGAGAGGGAAAAGGGATTTGTTCCTCTCTGCGCCGAATCTTGTCCCCAGTCCGGCAGCAGGGACTATGGCCACCACTCTGCCCAGGTTCAATCCTCCTCCCTGAGACGGGCGAAGATCATCCTTCCGGCGGTGGTCTGGAGGACGCTGCTCACCGAAACCTCCACATTCTTCCCGATGAGCCTGCGGGCGTTCTCAATGACCACCATGGTGCCGTCATCGAGGTAGGCCACTCCCTGGTTGTGCTCCTTGCCCTCCTTCACAATAAAGAGGTTCATGGTCTCGCCGGGTAGGACAACGGGCTTCAGCACATTGGCGAGCTCATTGATATTCAGGACCGAGACGCCCTGGAGCTGGGCGACCTTGTTGAGGTTGAAGTCATTGGTGATCACCTTGGCGTTCATGAGCCTTGCCAGGGCGATGAGCTTCGCATCCACCTCCCGGATCTTAGGGAAGTCCTCCTCCACGATCCGGGTCTTGATGTTGGTCATCTTCTGGACCCTGTGAAGGATGTCCAGCCCTCGCCTTCCCTTTGTCCTTCTCATGGGATCAGGGGAGTCTGCAATGTACTGGAGCTCATGGAGGATGAACTGGGGGATGATAAAGACCCCTTCCAGGAATCCAGCCTCTATGATGTCTGCTATGCGTCCGTCAATGATAACGCTGGTGTCCAGGATCTTGAGATTCTCCTCCAGCTCCTGGCCCTTGAAAAGCCGCATGAGGGCGGGGATGGTCAGCCCCTTTCCCCTGGAAAGACCGATAAAAAGACCGCCATAGCCGAAGATGGCATTCATGATAAATGCAGCCTGGATAAAACCTCCGCCGGACAGGGCGTACCTGAGAGGGAAAAGCAAAAGGTTTGCAAAGACAATCCCGAAGGCGAGACCCAGTATCCCTCCGAAGACGGTCCCGAAAGGGGTCCTCCTCAGGATAGACTCACTGACAAGGGCGGTCAGCCCCAGGAAAAAACCGATGCCTACGCCCCAGGCCACATTCCCATGCTGAAGCGTATGCAGAAGCCCTGCGGCAACAAAAATCATGATGACAATAATGCGTGTCAGAAGGCTCATATCTCCTCCCGTGCTGCGCCTCTTTTTTTCTTGTGTCTCACTGCTGGGAAAGGGCGGCATAGAATCTCCTGCCGCTCCTGTTGACAAAGAGGAGGACTGTCTCCTCTGTATTGAGACCGGAGACTGCCTTCGTAAAGTCGTTCAGGTCCTGGATACGCTTCCTGCCGATCTCCTGGATCAGATCCCCCTTCCTGATTCCCGCCTCCTCGGCAGGAGAGGAAGGCTCGATGCGGGTGACGACAACACCCTTCTCATCCCG
>JBAZFD010000280.1:0-3533 GCA_041653575.1 Thermodesulfovibrionales bacterium | reverse complement strand
CAGGGTGGAGTCGCCCTATACGAGAAAACATGAAGGCACAGGCCTGGGGCTCCCGCTCTCCAGGAGGATCGTGGAGCTTCATGGCGGCAGGATATGGGCAGAGAGCGAGATAGGCAAGGGGAGCAGTTTCATCTTCTCCTTTCCCATATGGCAGAGGAGAGAAAAGGATGACTGAAAAAAATATTTTTCCTGATCAGAGACCGCAGGTGCTCTGTATTGATGATGAGGAGATGAACCTCAGACTCCTTGAGGCCTTTCTTGTCCCCAGGGGATATGATGTAATCCTTGCCGGAGGCGGGAAGGCGGGGTTGGAGATCCTGAGGAGCCGGGCAGTGGATATCGTCCTCCTTGATGTGATGATGCCTGAGTTAAGCGGCTTTGAGGTATGCAGGGAGATCAAGGAGGACGAGTCACTCAGGAATATCCCTGTTATCATGGTCACCGGCCTTTCTTCCTCAGCGGACAGGATCAGGGGGATAGAGTCCGGGGCTGAAGATTTCATATCCAAGCCCTTTGTCAAGGGAGAGGTGCTTGCAAGGATAAAAATGCTCCTGAAGGTGAGGGATCTCAACAAGAGGCTCTGCGAGGCCTACACGAACATGAACAGTCTCATCTCCTTCGGCGGAGAGCTGATTCACACCTTCGATCCCCTGACCTTTGATTTTATATCCCAGATAGACAAGCTTGTTCAGAAGATGCTCAGCCCATCGGAGGACAGAACAGGCGGGCCGAGGGCGATGATCGTCGGCATGAATGAGCATGGGGAGTCCTGGGACTGCTACCTCTATACCTGTTCTGCTGAAGGGTTGCAGAGGCGGTCCCTTGAATCCGATTTCCTTGACAGGACCATATCCGCCGGCAGGGAGATCCCTCAGATTTCCTTTGTCAACGGTTCTGAAATTGAAAGGTCCTGTCTGCGCCTGATACCTGAGAGGATAGAGGGGCTGAACCTGGACTGCTCTACCATGGTTTCTTATCTGAACAGCAGTCTCTGTATCTTTGCCTTTGATTATGGCAGGGAGGTGACAGCCTATGATGCCTCTGTGCTGGGAAGCCTCGTGATGCAGACCCTTTTCCTCAAGTCCCTCTCCTCCCAGGTCAGGGAAACGGAGGATGCCTTTACCTATACGGTCTATGCCCTTGCCAGGGCTGCTGAGGTCTATGATGAGGAAACAGCAAGCCATATCCTGAGGATAGGCGAATACTGCGCTGTCCTGGCTGCTCACCTGGGGATGTCTGAGAGGTTTGTTGAGACCATCAGGATCCAGGCTGCCCTGCACGATGTGGGGAAGATCCATACCGATCCGGAACTGGTCAGGAAGTCAGGCAGCTTTTCCCCGGCAGAGTATGAGGAGATGATGGGGCACCCCGAGTATGGGGCGATAATCATAGGAGACCACCCCCGCTTTGCCATGGCCCGCAATATTGCCCTGACCCATCATGAAAAGTGGGACGGCAGCGGTTATCCGAGGAAATTGAAGGGTGATGAGATCCCCATAGAGGGAAGGATCGCCATTGTTGCCGATATCTATGATGCCCTGAGGAGCGCAAGGCCCTATAAGCCCGCCTTTGACCATCATAGAGCGTGCAGGATAATAACCGAAGGCGATTGCAGGGTGTCGCCGCAGCATTTCGATCCGGCTGTGCTCAGGGCCTTTGAGGAAACAGCCGATCTCTTTCAGGAGATTTATGAAAGGCTCACCAGGCAGCTTTGACATCACAGAGGAGGTTGTGGTTTAATTAACTGCCTTTAATGAAAGCCCTGAGAGGCTCAAAGGTTGGAGAATAAGTGCCGGGAAAAAAATAAATCAATGATATAAAGGCCTTCCCCTGCTGAGACAGGGGAGGGCCTTTTTGTGGAATGGCAATGAAAGAACTGCTGAATGAAAAGGACATACACAGGATACTCCTCAGGATCAGCCATGAGATCATTGAGAAGAACAAGGGGACCGATGACCTCTGCCTTGTGGGGATACAGAGGGGAGGGGTTCATCTGGCCCAGAGGCTGGCTGAGAAGATCAGCGCCATAGAAGGGGTGGCCCTCTCTGTGGGCTCCCTGGATATCTCCCTCTACAGGGATGATATAGGGATCAGGAAGGGGCATCCTGTTGTGAGAAGGACGGAGATCCCCTGCGACATAACGGACCTGAAGGTGATCCTCGTGGATGATGTCCTTTTCACCGGGAGATCAGTCAGGGCTGCCATGGATGCGCTTATGGACTTCGGGAGGCCAGCCCAGATACAGCTTGCAGTCCTTATCGACAGGGGGCACCGGGAGTTCCCCATCAGGGCGGATTATGTGGGAAAGAACATCCCCACCTCCCGTTCCGAGATCATCCAGATGCAGCTGAGGGAAGAGGGGTTCCAGGATGGTGTCATCCTGAGTCAGAGACAAACAGGACAGGAGAGCTGAGGAGGGTATGAAGGATCTCGTCGGTATACAAGGTCTTACCAGGGCCGAGGTTGAGTATATACTCCGCACAGCGACCTCATTCAAGGATGTCCTCAGGAGGGACATCAAAAAGGTCCCGGCCCTGCGGGGCAAGACAGTGGTGAACCTCTTTTTTGAGCCCTCCACCCGCACACGGACCTCCTTTGAGCTCGCTGAGAAGAGGCTGAGCACCGATGTGCTGAACTTTTCCGTTCCCACGAGCAGTGTGGTCAAGGGCGAAAGCCTCATGGACACCATCAAGACCATTGAGGCCTATGGCGTTGACTTCATTGTCATCAGACACGCCTCCAGCGGCGTGCCCCATTTCATTGCCAGGAATGTGGAGGCCTCTGTAATAAACGCCGGTGACGGTATGAACGAGCATCCTACCCAGGCGCTCCTTGATGCCTTCAGTATCATCGAAAAGAAGGGCTCCCTCGACGGCCTGAAAGTGGCCATTGTAGGAGACATACTCCACAGCAGGGTGGCGAAATCCAACATCTATCTCCTTTCTCTCTTCGATACAGAGGTAAGGCTGGTGGGGCCTCCCACGCTCATCCCTGAATTCAGGGATTATCCCGTGAAGGTCTTTTACGATATGGAAGAGGGGCTCAGGGATGTGGATGTGGTGATGATGCTGAGGATACAGCTTGAGAGGCAGGGAAGCGGGTTTTTCCCCTCCATCAGGGAGTATTCCCGGAACTGGGGGCTCAATGCGGTGAAGCTGCGGTCCGCGAAACCGGACGCCATTGTGATGCACCCCGGCCCTATGAACAGGGGGGTGGAGATCAGCTCCGAGGTTGCCGACTCAGAGAGATCCATCATCCTCGATCAGGTGACCAACGGCATAGCAGCGAGGATGGCTGTGATGTACCTCCTGGGGGAGATGAAGGGAAATGAATAAGAGACTGCTCATCAAAAACGGACATATTGTGGACCCCTCCCAGGGCCTGGATGGTGTGGGGGATATCCTTATAGAGAATGGGAAGATCGCAGAGATCAGAAGTCAGAAGTCAGAAGTCAGAACACAGAGCACAGATACCCCCCCTAATCCCCCCCTTACCAAGGGGGGGCAAGGGGGGGTAGTTCCGGACCAGGATGT
>JBAZFD010000279.1:0-3535 GCA_041653575.1 Thermodesulfovibrionales bacterium | reverse complement strand
TTTTCTATGTCTGAATGGAAGAGGGGAGTGGAAAGAGTTTTGGTGATATAGAGAGATTCTGTTATGGTATGCCGGACTTTTTCATGCCCTTCCGGCATGACTGCTGCCTCCCCCTGGAGCCAGGCGAAGGGATCTCCCTGGGCTGAGAAGGGGCAGCTGTGCTGGAGACAGGGGGATTGTCCCTCTCCATGGGAATCCATATCTGCACAGCAATAGCAGGCAAACTCCTCATCCCCGGAAAGACAGCAGAGATCCCGGGAGATGGAGAGGGAGGAAAAGCCTATGGACGGAAAAAAAAGAAAAAACAAGACAGCCAGGGCGACAAACCTGGTGAGCCGAAGCCTTTTGCTGGCACTATCAAAAGAGGATAAAAAAGATCTCATTACCTCTAAAAATAGCAGAAAAGCGGCTTTTTTGCAATTCCAGAATCCACCATCAACTTTGCGCGGGGATGCATTCGAACGGTTTCAGCGGGCCATCCGGCCCGGTGCCTCGGAGCAAAGCGAGAATGATGGAGAATGCGTACCAGCGCAAACACCGAGTTTTTTTGATGGTGGATTCTGAAATTCCCCTCGTGCAGAAGGCTCAGTAAAAAAGGTGTATGGCCCCTGCCCTCTCCGCTTTTTCGTTGTTCCAGGGCTCGCCCGCAAGGAGGTCAGACCTGCCGTCGCCGTTGACATCCCCTGCCTGGGAGAGGGTTATGCCGAACTTGCCCTTCTCTGTTTTACCGTAGATCACCAGGGAAGGTTCTGTTCCATGGAAGATATGGACAGCCCCCTTGTTCCCGGCATTGGAGCCTATGGCAAGGCCGCCTCTTTTGTCCCTGCCAGGAGCGCCTGTCCCTGCAACTGAGCAGCCGAACATGGGCGCATCCTTCCCCCACCTGATTATACGGTCAGCCCTGCCGAGCCTTTTCCCCCCGAAGAAGACTCATACCTGCCCCTTCTCCTCCTCGTTGACATTGCATGTACCCATGGCTATGTCAGCCTTCCCATCGCCGTTCAGATCCCCCACAGCCGTAACATTCCCCCCGAGGTTGTCCATACTCCGTTCTCCCTCAATCCTTGCATCAGCTGCTTTTGCCGAGGTCAGGCCGGACAGATCCTTCCGGCCGTAGAAGCAATAGACAGCCCCCCTGTCCACACCGTCACCGTTTGAGCCGGGAGCGCCTGCCAGAAGGTCATCCATCCCGTCTCCGTCAATGTCCATGACCTCAAGGGATGAGCCAAAGGTGTCCAGGGTATCCTCACCTGTTATCAGAGAGGCAGGCTCTTTCCCGTAGCCATCCGCTGCCCGTGAAAAGATGTAAACAGCCCCGGCCTCCTTTGCCTTCCTGCTGTTGAGCTGGGCTGCGACAATGATCTCCTTCTGTCCGTCGCCGTTCAGGTCGCCTGCTGCTGTATGGACGCCGAACCACTCGCCTTCGCTCTGCCCCTTCAGCAGAGCAAAGGGCTTATTGGATAAACCTTCCTTTGATCCCTGAAAGAGATAGACAGCGCCTGCCTTTTTGTTTCTCCATTGGACCGCCCCCACCATGAGATCAGAGATCCGGTCTCCGGTCAGGTCGGAGCTGCTCAAGGAATAGCCGAAAAAGTCACCGGGCTCCTCTCCCCGGAGGATGAGCTCCGGCTGAGGAGAAGGACCTCCCTTTCCGCCATAATGAATCATCACCTCCCCCCTGCCGTCTGACGCAAAGGGGTTGCCAAAGGCAATATCATCGTACCCGTCATGGTTCAGGTCGAGCCTGCCAGACTGGATGAAGTAGCCTGCGCCTGTGCCTTTCCCCTGACCGTAAAAGACCATCTCCCGAAACGCCCTCTTTGCCTTCTTGTCCAGCCTGACGATCCCGCTTTTCGGGACCTTGGTCCCGGCCTTTTCTTTCGGGTAGACCTTTTTCATTCCCAGCAGTTCCTTTACAACCCCTTCCACCCGATCCTTTTTATAGAAATCCTTGTACCTGATAACGCCCTGGCGGTCTATGAGCAGGGTCAGGGCCATAGTCCCGTTATAGTTTTTTGTCATGCTCCCGTCATCCATCAGGGTCTTATACCTAAGGTCGAGGTCCTTCACAATGGGTGCAAGCTCTTTGTCCTTGTTCTGAAGGTAATCCAGGGCAAAGACCTCCACACCTTTCTGGTGGTACTTTTTATAAAAGACCTCCTGTATCTCGTGGCAGTTTGACCGGCAGATACCGCACCACATGGCGAAGTAGATCATCACGACCTTCCCTTTGTAATCGGAGAGCCGCTGCTGCTTCCCCTCCAAGTCGTTGAGCACAAAGTCAGGCGCAACCTGCCCAACTTCTGTTCCCGAGGTGACATTCCCCTCTGTGTTCTTTGCTCTCTGTTCTGTCATCTGACTTCTGACTTCTGTCTTCTGTCCTGCCATGATCCCCTGAGGACAGAGAAGAGCCAGTATCAATAAAACGCAAACCACACCACCTTTCATGAAACCTCCCGTTTCTTTCTCTTTCTGTCCCAAGGCAAAGGCACTATGAGGGAACATAAAGCTTTCTGCGAGTTCAATGTCTTCATTCCCCCTTAAAAAAGGGGGTCAGGGGGTTGTTTTCCCTGCCTTTGAAAAAGATACAACCCCCTTCATCCCCCTTTTTTAAGGGGGAATTCACTTCTTCCAAAAGTTGGGATTGGAGCCTGGGAGAGCTACAGCTCACGACCTTGCTGATCTGTTTTTTCTTGCTTCACCCACAGCGTCTGCCGCGAGCATGGCATTGAGGACTTTCTCAGGACTTATCGCGCCCGCCTCGTGATGGATGGATTCCTCTGGAGCGCAGGCCTTTTCAGCCGCCTTCATCAGTCTGTTCCGGTCAATGTCTCGCAAACCGATGTCGAAGAGTGTGGTCGGCAAGCCGATTTGCTCGCAAAACGAAAAGACGCGTTCCGATTCCTGTGGTGAAGCGTCCGCAAGCTGAAGACCCGCCAGAACGCCGAAGGCGACTTTCTCACCATGGTAGAAGGAATGCGTTTCTTCCAGAGCGGTAAGTCCGTTGTGAATGGCATGGGCTGCCGCCAGGCCTGAGCTTTCAAACCCGATGCCGCTCAGCAGAATGTTCGCCTCGACAATGTGGTTCAATGCCGGAGTTACGATATGCTTCTCACAGGCGACCTTGGCGGCTGCGCCGTGCATCAGCAGCGTGTCATAGCAGAGCCTGGCGAGGCTGAGCCCCGTCATCGTGCTCATTCCGCCACAGGCGTTCGGCGATTGGGTACGGTCACAGGATCTGGCTTCAAACCATGTCGCCAGTGCGTCCCCCATCCCGGCAACCAAAAAGCGCGCCGGGGCTTCGGCGATGATAGTCGTGTCCACCAGCACCACCTGGGGGTTCATTTTCTGATAATGAACGGAATCGAAAACGCCCTCCTCCGAATAGAGGACAGCGCAACCGCTGCACGGCGCATCGGTCGAGGCAATGGTGGGAACAATGATTACCGGGATCTGGGCCCGTTCGGCGGCTATTTTTGCCGTATCAATAGTTTTGCCCCCACCCATCCCGACAATGACGCCTGCCTGCCTGCTG
>JBAZFD010000278.1:0-3552 GCA_041653575.1 Thermodesulfovibrionales bacterium | reverse complement strand
CTCGAGGTGCTTGGCCAGGTCCTCCAGCTGTGCGTCCCAGGTGAGGACCGAGACATTAGCGCTCGTACCGTCCTGGACCACGATTGCCTCGTCGGTTTTGAAGACCCACTTACCGGTCGCGTGATCGAAGTCACAGGCCGACTCCGGAACCACAGGGATAGGCCTGGTGAATGTGGCGAGGACCTCCGCCCTCTCGGCGAAGGCGAGCTCCATAGCTTCCAGGAGGCTCTGCACGGCCCTGGTATAGTGAGATCGGCCGTAATAGCGGTCCGTGGTCAGCTCATTATGAACAGCGACCACCAGAGGTGCTTTCACGCCTGTCTTCTGGATACCATCTTTCGCCGTCTGCAGCTCTGGGAAGAATGTCTGGAGATTCAGCGGTCCAGAGAGCTTCCCAGCCTTGATCTCGAAGACTTGATGCAGGATTTGGCCTGCGCTGTGGACCCGGAAATAGACATACTTCAGGAGGTTTCTTTCGAACTCGGAGAAGATGATATAATGCGTGACGGTCCTGATGTCACCAGGTTTCAGAACGAAGAGGCAGTTCTCAGGGCTGATAGCCTCGATCCTGGCGGGCTGTCCCTTCTCCAGGGAGACCTCGAAGAGCATCAGACCGTATCTAGAGAAGTCTACCAGGGCCTCTTCATCGGTACGGTGAAGCTCCGAGATGTAGCGCTTGCCTTCGTCAGACGGCCCTGTAATCTTGATATCTGGGGTTTCTCCTATTGCCTGATCTATGTACGTGCCTGTGGCGTTCTTAGGCCAGGAGAGGAAGATCGGGACCTTCTTGTCCTTGTTCCTCTCGTCCTTCAGGTAGGCGGAGTATTTCTCGAATACCAGCTCATGGAAGTCGTCATAGATCTGGCGATTCCTGATATGTTCAGCCAGGCGCTTCTGCTCATCCGCGTCTGGAACAGGCCAGGGCTTGCCGTTCTGAAGCCAATCCGTGTTAGTGAGCATGTTGCTTTCGCCTGGCTCCCTCTCGCGCCTTCACGGCCTCTGCTGAAGCCTTGCCGACGTTGATCATGATGTCTGAGAAGCATTCCTGACAGCACTTCTGAGCCTTAATTGTGGTCTCACCATTCACTCCAGAAGTGCCGACCGCTGTAACTGGCTGGAAGAATTCCAAGACGTTGACCAGGACGGGCTCAGTATCCTCGTCGAATGATTCACCACAAATTATACAAATCGTTTTGAAACCCTCCTGCCATACCTGTATTCTCCATACCACGTAGCGAGAGCCACCGAGAGAACCAGATCATCATGAATGCCCTCTCTCCAGGCCTCGTAAGAATCATGTCCTGTCTTGATGTCGATCTTTACCTTGAAGCCCATCAGTTCGTCGAGGAAGACTTTAGCGAGAGGCAAAGCATTCGAAGCCTTGAACCGTCCCCCCTGATAGACACCCAGGAGAGCAAAGACCAGGTCCCTCTTGGGCACATTGTAGCCCTTGGGAACCACGTTCACGTTCTGGCCTCCTGTGATGGTGATTTCTATTGGCCTTATCGGGCCTATCCTGAACATATCAGCAACCGGCGCTCCCACACCAGTCTTATCGAGGATCAGTCTTGGAGGTTCTGAAGCTCCCTGCAGCTTCTCGGAAAGCATCATCGCAGAGACTTTTTTCACAACATCTGGGTAAGGAACGCCCCTAAACCGCTCCAAATATCGCAGCTTGTACTCGTATCGCGTCTTCTCCTCGTTCCACTGTTGCTCCTGCACGTTGATGGCGGTGTAGTCGGAGGCCTGGCCCAGGTCAAGGCCTACAAAGAAGCGGTGTTCCCTATCCATCTAAAACTCCAAAGCTTCAACGCTGCCATCAAAGGCGGCGTTCACAAGATCGTAAGTGAAAAGTTGGTCTTCCATATCCAGAAATTGGCAATAGTATTCCTGGAGCCAAAAGGACTTCGGCATACCGTTGTCTAGCTCGCTCTGTAGGAACTCGGGCGTGATCCTTGGGCATTGATCAGCAGTGACCTCATACTTCTCCCAGCCTTTGCCATTAGTCCAGGCCTCGAAGAAATGTCCACGCTTTCCCCAGGGCGTTGACATCTCTATATAGCGACCACCTGAGACTGCGAGCATGGGCGAGACACTGTGCTTCAGGGCGTCCTCGACCCTGGCGGCTTCGTCCTCAAGTAGAAGTGTTACGGCCGAGATACCTCTGATCGTCTTCTCTGAGCCTGGCAGGGCCATGAATCGATTGCCGTTGTTGAAACGGATCGAGAGCTTCGTGTCCTCGTCCATGTAGTCCGAGGAGAGCTCCACTGCGCTCCTGAACTCGTCGAACTTCTCCATCAGCTCTTTGGATTGCCTGAGAGCCGGAGCGACCGCGAGGCCAACTGACGGCTTTCTGTACAGAGACTCGTGAAGTGCGAGAGCAGCAGTTGTTGTTGACTTTCCAGATTGCCTAGAACAATTCACCAGAATCCTTGGAGCCCTGCTCCTCATGAGCTTCTGTTGCCACGGGTCCAGGTGAAACCCCAGCACTTCCCTGGCCCAAATCACTGGATCCAGGGCGTAGAGCAGATCGTCGTCTCTGCTCCAGCGCAGCGCAGATTGCTGCTTTCGCTTCTGAGTCATTATCTACTGCCTTCACGATTGCTGTTCTGGTCTCTTCCCAGTCTTCTTGTGAATCATCTGGTGGTGTCTTTGCTTCCTTTTTCTCAATGAGCTTGTCCAGGGCCGTTGCCCAGTCTCTCATTCCACCAGGTGTCGAGATGGACGGAAGAATTGACATGAGGGTCGTCAGGCCTGCATCAATCAAGCTGAGCAGATCTTCGGGATCAAACTTAGAGATGTCAAATGGAATGTCGCAAGGAATCGCAGGCTTAGATGTTGGTTTTCGCTTGTGACCTTTTTTAGCACGCTTTCTGCCTAGCTTGCGTGAGAGGCCGTTCTCTTTGGCAATTCCACTTACTGCTCCATGAGAAACGTCATACTTCGACTCAATCTCGGAGTAGCTGACGCCTGCCTTGAGGTCAGCGATGATACTTTCCTTGATGGCATCTGGGAGCGGTGGTGGCATCTCATATACATTTCCTACAAATTATATTACTTGGGCTTAGGCCTGGACTTGTCTTGTGATTACTTTATTAGCTCTAGTCCAAAGCTGTGCTGCCAGGCCAGCCTCGTTAAGCTTTGCCACCCCTAAGCGACCTTACGCCTAGGCATGATGGCGATTTCGTGACGCTCATAACAAGCATGGGCAGGCTTCACCACCTGCCCCCTCAACAGACGTCATATGCCTAATGACAGGAATTGGGCTGAGGTGGAAAGGAGGGGTTGAACCACTCTCAGCCCTTCAGCCAACCACCCAATATCAGGCACAAGCGGTCGAACTCTTTGGGTGCACCCTCGAAGCGCAGGCCTGCGGGTGTGACTGTGATAGCAGGCAGGCGCTGGGCTGCACCCTCGGCCCAGAGGTCGAGATTGATCACTCGAGTATTGAGTTGACGCTCATAACAAGCATGGGCAGGCTTCACCACCTGCCCCCTCAACAGACGTCATATGCCTAATGACAGGAATTGGGCTGAGGTGGAAAGGAGGGGT
>JBAZFD010000277.1:1445-3585 GCA_041653575.1 Thermodesulfovibrionales bacterium | reverse complement strand
AGTACAGGTCGGTTTCCCCTTCGGTTCGCCCATCCCCTCGGGAGGGCTTTCAACTATGATGATATCCGCCGTGGAGAGGAGCCTCTCTCCTGAGGCCTTTGGCCTCCTGTGCGAATCTCCGCTCAGGAATAGTACAACATCCGGCTTCAAAAACTCAATTGCGCTGTTGCCCTCCAGGATGATCCCGTCAAGATGTGAGAGCCGATCAATGGCCATGGGGACGACCTCTCCGAGCTCCTGCTCCGGCGACTGGACCCAGAGGACCTCCACTGCTCCTGAGCGGAAAAATCTCTCTGTGTCCTTGTCCTTCTGGCAAAGGATTTCCCTGTCGTCTATGATGGAGCAATAGATCGCTGTTTTGGTGTACTTGACAGCGCCCCATCTCTCTCCAACAGAAGAGAGATGGGCAAGAAGAGCGGAGGCAAGGGTTGTCTTACCCGAACCGCTGTGGCCGCCGCCGATCCCGATGACAAGGGGCCTCTTCATCTACGGTTGAGCCGGGGACTCCTTCTCCTCAGCAGTGTATCCGCAGTCCTTGGTCATGCAGACAAGGGAGACATCGCCGGTCTTCTCCCGTTTCTCCACCAGGAAGGAAGCGCCGCAGTTCGGACATGTCCTGGGGAGAGGCCTGCTCCAGAGGGCGAACTTGCAGTCAGGGTACCGGGAGCAGCTCCAGAAGGACTTACCCTTCTTCGTTTTACGTTCCACAATATCTCCGCCGTCAAGGGGACATTTCACCCCTGTGGCCAGAGGCCGCGTGGTCTTGCAGCCGGGATAGTTGGAACAGGCCAGGAATTTCCCGAACCTCCCGGTCTTGATCACCATCCCAGCCCCGCATTTATCGCAGACCTCATCGGTAATCACCGGCTCCTGCGGCGCAGCCTCTCCCTCAAGGGGACGGGTGTTCTTGCAGCCGGGATAGCCGGAGCAGGCAAGGAACCTGCCGTGCCGGCCCCACTTGATAACCATGGGCGAGTTGCATTTGTCGCAGACTTCATCAGTAGGGATGTCCTTGGGCTTGACCTTCACCATGTCCTGAAGGGCAGAGGACATATCGCGGCTGAAGGGGGTATAGAAATCCCTGATAACCTCCACCCAGCCCATCTTTGCGCCTTCAATCCCGTCGAGCTCATCCTCCATCTTCGCGGTAAAGCTGATATCAATGAGCTCGGGGAACTTCTCCACCAAAAGGTCGCTCACCACCATCCCCAGCTCTGTGGGCTGGAATCTCCTGTCATCATTCTTTTCCGCGTACTTCCGGTCCTGGATGGTGGAGAGAATTGCCGCATAGGTGCTCGGCCTGCCGATCCCTTTTTCCTCGAGGGTCTTCACCAGAGTGGCCTCGGTGTACCGGGGGGGAGGCTGGGTAAAATGCTGGTCAGGCTTTATATCCTGAAGCAGAAGGGCCTCACCGCCTTTCAGCGCAGGCAGGAGTCCGCCCTCTTCCTCTTCGATCTCATCCCGTCCCTCGGTATAGAGGGCCATGAAACCGGGGAACCTGATCACCGTGCCTGTGGTCCTGAGCTCTGTCCCTTCCATCTCCTTGCCCTTATCCTTCAGCCCTATGACAAAGGTGGTCTGCTCCAGCTGGGCAGGCGCCATCTGGCTCGCCAGGAACCTGTTCCATATGAGGCTGTACAGGTTGAGCTGATCGCGGGAGAGAAAGGGTTTTACCGCCTCAGGGCTCTTGTCCGGATAGGTCGGCCTGATCGCCTCGTGGGCCTCCTGGGCGTTCCCCTTGCTCTTGTAATGGGGAGGCTTCTCAGGGAGGTAGTCCTTCCCGAACCTTGAGGTGACAAGCTCACGCGCCCATGTCTGGGCCTCAGGCGCTATGCGGAAGGAGTCGGTTCTCATATAGGTGATGAGACCCACAGACCCCTCGCCGCCGAGCTCGATACCCTCGTAGAGCTGCTGGGCGATCATCATGGTCTTTTTCGCAGGGAACCTCAGACGCCGCGCCGCTTCCTGCTGGATCGTAGAGGTGGTGAAGGGAGGCGACGGCGACCTCTTCCTCAGCTTCTTGTCTATCCTGGAGAGGAAAAAATCCCTGGCCCTGATAGTCTCAACCGCCTCCCGGGCGGTCTCTGCGTTGGTAATGAGGAACCTCTTCCCCTCAGGGGCGTCCCTGTCAACGACAAGG
>JBAZFD010000277.1:0-1435 GCA_041653575.1 Thermodesulfovibrionales bacterium | reverse complement strand
AGACGACTTCTCCCCCGCTGCCTCAGGCAGGAGGACCGCCTCGATGGTCCAGTACTCTTCCTTCTGAAAGGCCTCGATCTCACGCTCCCTGTCAACAACGAGTCTGACCGCCACAGACTGAACCCTTCCGGCGCTCAACCCCCTCCGGACCTTTTTCCAGAGAAAGGGGCTGAGGTTGTAACCCACAAGCCTGTCCAGGACCCTCCTGGCCTGCTGGGCATGGACCTTGTCAATATCTATCTCCGAGGGATTCTTGATCGCCTCGGTGACGGCCCGCTCCGTTATCTCATGGAAGGCAACGCGGAAGATCTTTCCCTTGTTCTTCTGGGTCCTGATCTCTTCGGCGATATGAAAGGCAATCGCCTCTCCCTCCCTGTCAGGGTCTGTGGCGAGATATATCAGATCGGACTTCCTCGCCTCTGCCTTCAGCTCCTTGAGGACCTTCTCCTTGCCGGGGACAACGACATAATGAGGCGTGAATTCGTTCTCCACGTCCACGCCGAGCTCCTTTGCAGGGAGGTCTTTCACATGCCCCACAGATGCTTTTACTCCGAAATCCTTTCCCAGGATTTTATTTATGGTCTTAGCCTTTGCAGGCGACTCAACAATAACGAGAGACTTCACTGCGTCCTCCTCAGCTCCAGATAATGTGCCGGCCCCGGCCGAATATAAAGGCGTATATGTCTTCTGTCTCCAGTTCCGTCTCCTTCATAAGGACATAGGAGAGGAGGGCCTTGATGGTGTCCAGCTCAGCCTCGTCGATGTGCCGTGTGTGCTCCAGCGTCATAAGCTCTTCCTTGATGGTCACAAAGTCTATGTCAAAGGCGCTGATCTTTGCAATCGTGTCCTCTGTGTTGTCATATCCCCTGTCAATGAGCTCCTTCGCCAATGCCCTCAGGACCTCGATGAGCCTCTTTGCCAAACTATCCCCCACAAACCGAACATTGTTTAAACGAGGTCCATATCGTCACGCCAGGTAAAACCTCTTACCCTCAGTCTGCCGCACAATCCCCTTGATCTCCAGGTCAAGAAGTATTCCCAGGAGTTGAGACAACGGCGTCCCGGTCTCCCGTGCAATGAGGTCGATATGCCGTGGCTCCTGTCCAAGGCTGTTACATATTGCCTTTTCTTCGGCAGTAATTTCAAGTCCGCATGGACACTGAATCCCGCGCCCCTTCGCCCCTTCTTTCAGGACTCCCTTCAGGACCGGCGCAAGCTCCTCAATGATATCTTCAGTCCTTTCGATCAGCTTTGCCCCTCTTTTGATGAGCTCATTTGACCCCTCAGAACTGTTGGACAGGATGCTCCCCGGCACGGCGAAGACATCCCTTCCCTGCTCAAGGGCGCAACGGGCAGTGATAAGGGAGCCGCTGTCCCGTGCAGCCTCCGTCACTACTACGCCCAGGGAGAGGCCGCTGATCAGCCTGTTCCTCCG
>JBAZFD010000276.1:3194-3611 GCA_041653575.1 Thermodesulfovibrionales bacterium | reverse complement strand
GGGATCACCGGGTCACAGCTCGCCCTGGACGACAGGTTCACAAGCCACATCTCCCTCGTCAGGGAAGCAACGGACAAACCTATAGCTGTAGGGTTCGGCGTATCGAGACCTGAGGATGCCCGTCTGATCGCTGCTGTTGCCGACGGTGTCATCGTCGGCAGCGCCATCGTGAAAAAGTTCTATGAGCACCCCGACAGCGCAGAGGGATTTATCAAAGAATTGAGGGAGGCGATACAGTAACAGAATCCAGAATCCAGAATCCAGAATTCAGGAGATAGGTCTGTTTTCTCCGTGATTCTGAATTCTGAATCTGACTCCTGTCTTCTGTCGTTGAAATATGGCCTGGTTTAAAAAGACACGCGAAATAAAGACGGAAAAAAAAGTGAAGATTCCCGAAGGGTTGTGGGTGAAATGCGA
>JBAZFD010000276.1:0-3184 GCA_041653575.1 Thermodesulfovibrionales bacterium | reverse complement strand
AAGAACCTTCACGTCTGCCCCAAGTGCAACTACCACTTCAGGATCAGCGCCATGGAGAGGCTCAGTCTCATAGCCGATGAGGGGAGCTTCATGGAGCTGGACGCAGACCTCATATCCACAGACCCCCTGGAATTCAAGGACACAAAACCCTACAAGGACAGGCTGGAAGAGAGCAAGAAAAAAACAGGGCTGAAAGAGGCTGCCCTCTACGGCGACGCCTCAGTCTCAGGTCAGCCGGTTGTCATGGCGCTCATGGACTTCTCCTTCATGGGCGGAAGCATGGGCTCTGTTGTGGGCGAGAAGATAACCAGGGCAGCTGAGAGGGCCCTGGAAAAAAAGGTCCCCCTCATTACCGTATCCTCCTCAGGAGGGGCCAGGATGCACGAGGGGATGTTCTCCCTCATGCAGATGGCAAAGACCTCCGCTGCTGTGGGCAGGCTGAAGGATGCCGGGGTGCTCTTCATATCCATACTGGCCGACCCCACCTTCGGCGGCGTTACAGCGAGCTTCGCCATGCTCGGAGATCTGATCATAGCAGAGCCCAGGAGCCTCATCGGTTTTGCCGGGCCCCGCGTGATAGAGCAGACCATAAAGCAGCAGCTGCCTGAGAATTTCCAGAGGGCGGAGTTCCTCCTGGACCACGGCATGATCGATCTCATCATCGACAGAAAAAACCTCAAGGATACCATATTCAGGCTCATCCAGCATCTCATGCCTTCCCTCTCCGAGTAGCCGCTGGAAGATGAATTACTCCGAGGCAATCCAGTACCTCTATGGACTCCAGAAGCACGGCATAAAGCTGGGCCTGGATAAGGTCAGGCAGATCCTCTCCCTTCTGGGCAATCCCCATAAGGCATTCCTTACCGTTCATGTGGCAGGGACCAACGGCAAGGGCTCAGTCTCTTCCATGGTCTCCTCAATCCTCATGGCCCATGGGCACAGGACAGGGCTCTTCACATCCCCCCACCTGCTGAGCTTTACAGAAAGGATCAGGGTCAACGGTGAGCAGATCACCGAAGCGGAGGTGGTGGAGCTCACCGGGGAGATCAATAGCGCCATGAGCCTTCAGCCCGCAACTCTGAACAGCATCACCTTCTTTGAATTCGTCATGGCCATGGCGTCGGTCTATTTCCAGAGGCAAGCTGCTGACTGGGCTGTGATGGAGGTGGGAATGGGAGGAAGGCTGGACGCCACCAACGTGATCAGCCCCAGGGTCTCTGTCATCACCAGGGTAGGCATAGACCACAAGGAATTCCTCGGCAGCAGCCTCAGGGAAATCGCCGGTGAAAAGGCAGGGATCATCAAGCAAGGAATCCCTGTTATCACCTCAGCCCAGGAGAGGGAAGTGGCGGAGGTCATTGCAGAGAGATGCCGTGAGGCAGCAGCCCCCCTCTTTATCTACGGAAGGGATTTCCATGGGACCCTGGTTTCATCAGGCCTTCAGGGCATCACCATCCATTACAGGGACGAGAGACTGACCCTTGAAGACCTCTCCATTCCCCTTGCAGGAGAGCATCAGCTCATCAATGCCTCTGTGGCCATTAAAACAGCCATTGAGGCCCTGGCTGACACGGCAGACCCGGCCCTCATCAGGGAAGGTCTCCTGAAAAGCAGCTGGCCGGGAAGGCTGGATTTAGTCCGCCGGAACCCGGACATCATGATAGACGGCGCACACAACCCCGAGGCTGCTGAGGCCCTGGCGCAGTTCATAAAGAGAAACCTTGGAGACAGGAAGGTCATCCTCGTCATGGGTGTCATGTCAGACAAGGATGTTGAAGGGATCATCACCCCCCTCCTTCCCCTGGCTGCTGAGGTGATCTTCACAGCCCCGAACTACGGAAGGGCGGCAGCCCCTGAAGCGTTGGCAGAACAGGCCTCAGGCATGGGCTTTCCCTCCTCAACGGCATCCTCTGTCAGAGAGGCGATCGAGAGGGCGATATCTTCCTCCCTTGCCCCTCTTCTTCAGGCCCCTGGACCCCGGACCCTGGACCCTGTGTCTGCTCCCCTTATTCTCATCACCGGATCTTTTTATGCCATCGGCGAGGCTATGGAGGTCCTGGGGGAGAAATCCATCCTGGGGACACTGAGGGAAAAGCTGTGAGGGGAGAGAATCCAGAATCCAGGAGTCAGAATCCAGGAGCAAACATTCAAGTCTGGCTGTTCCTTTTCCTTATTCTGAATTCTGGATTCTTTATTCTGGATTCTGCCGTTTTTGCTGCCACCATCTCTGCCGACTCCCTAGACTACCTGGCTGAAGAGGACAAATATGTGGCAACAGGTCATGTGCGGATCGAGGAGGATGACGCCCTGCTCCTCGCCGACAGGGCGGTCTTCCATCAGGCCACATCCCTGGCAGAGGCGGAAGGGAATGTGGTGTATGAAGATGATGAGACAAGGGCTGAAACGGACCATGCCGAGATGGATCTGAAAAAAAAGACAGGCAGGCTCCATGACGCCGTAATCTTCGTCAAAAAAGGCCACTACTGGATCACCGGCGAGGGGTTTGAAAAGATGGATGGAGACCATTACAAGGCAAAAACAGCCTCTTTCACCACCTGCGACTCCTCCCCTGATTCCCGTCCGGACTGGTGCTTCAAGGGCAATGACGTGGATGTGGTGGTAAGCAAAAAAATCACCGCCCGGAATGTGACCTACAGGATCAAAGGAATTCCCCTGCTCTATTCCCCCTACCTCGCTGCGCCGGTGAAGTCTGAAAGGAGCACCGGACTTCTCGTTCCCCTTATAGGCAACAGCACTGAAAAGGGGATCAGGTTCAGCCCCGCTTTCTTCTGGGCTATCGACGACAACAAGGACGCCACCCTTACCCTGGACTACTACAGCAAGAGGGGGACAGGGATAGGGGCTGAGTACCGGTACGTTGCTGTAGACAGCAAGGGGCAGTGGTACGGCTATCACCTGAAGGACAGGGCGCTCGACAAAAAGTTCTGGATCCTCAAAGGACAGCAGGAGTATAAGGCCGCCCGGTGGGAGGCGAAGGCCGACATCAATTATGTGAACGACGGCCTCTACTATAAGGATTACGCGGAGCAGAACGATGCGAGGACCCAGAGGTTCCTCCAGTCCTTTGCGGAAATATCCCTCCCCCTGAAAAACTCCCGAATTGCCCTCACAGGACAGTACTGGGTGGATATGAGGGACGGAAATGCCGGCGCTCCCCAGAAAC
>JBAZFD010000275.1:0-3631 GCA_041653575.1 Thermodesulfovibrionales bacterium | reverse complement strand
TTCGACAATGAAGCAGCTCACGATTTCTATATCAGGAACGGCTTTACAAGGTCAGATATGATTGTTTTCAGAAAGTTGCTCAGCGATTGAGCTCTCAGGGTTTTCCTCAGCCCATCAATTTCTCCATCAGCCCCTCAAGAAGCTCCACAAGCATAGTACTGTAGATATCTGCATGAAGAGACCCGGCTCTGCGCGAAACTCATCATTAAAATAATGTTTAATATCAAATATTTATTGATTAGTTATTAAAGAACAGGATGTGTCTGTAACTGGTCGAGGTCGTACTTCCCTGATATCTGCCAGGTCTCCGGCGTTTATACCCAGGGGGCAGCGGCTGCAACAGTTCGATCTTGACAATTTTCGGTTAAAATGCCTAATATGAATACATTTTTATAAGACTATTAAAAACATTAATAGATGGCAACTCTCAAGGGGAGGTTACGTTATGGCTGTTTCACGCAGGGACTTTTTCAAAATCTCCGGCGGCTCGCTTATAGCCGGAGCCCTCGGTCTCAACCTTGATCCGGTAAAGGCCTATGCCCAGGGCCTGAGGATCAGGGGGGCCAAAGAGACCAGGACCGTCTGCCCGTACTGTTCCGTCGGCTGCGGGATTATCGTTCATACGTCAGGGGGAAAGGTCATCAACACAGAGGGTGATCCCGACCATCCCATCAACGAGGGGACTCTCTGCTCAAAAGGGCAGTCTCTCTACCAAATCATCAACAATCCCTCGCGTCTCACCAAACCACGGTACCGCGCCGCAGGCGCAACTGAATGGCAGGAAGTGGAGTGGGACTGGGCACTTGACGAGATAGCGAAGAGGGTGAAGTCCACCAGGGACAGGAGCTTTAAACTCACCTCAAAGTCAAAGGTGAAGGAAAAGGGGCCAGACGGGACCGAGAAAGAGGTGGAGAAGGAGTTCGCCGTCAACAGGACAGACGCCATCGCCCACGTGGGGAGCGCCGCCCTGGACAACGAGGAGTGCTACATGCTCCAGAAGATGCTCCGCTCCTGGGGTTTGACCGCCATAGAGCACCAGGCCCGAATATGACACTCCGCAACTGTAGCGGCTCTGGCAGAGTCGTTTGGACGCGGTGCAATGACGAATCACTGGATAGATTTCAAGAATGCTGACGTAATCCTTGTCATGGGCGGCAATCCCGCCGAGAACCACCCCATATCTATGAAATGGATCATGAGGGCCAGGGAGAGAGGGGCGAAGCTCGTTGTTGTTGACCCCCGGTTTACGAGGACAGCGGCAAAGGCTGATGTCTACGCCCCCCTCCGCTCAGGCACGGATATCGCTTTCCTTGGCGGCATGATCAAATACATCATTGACAACGGCCTCTGGTTCAGAGAGTACGTTGCCCAATACACCAACGCATCCTTCCTGGTGAACCCCGATTTCAGGGGACCGGGAGAGCTGAACGGCCTGTTCTCAGGCTACGACAGCAAGACAAGGAAGTACGACAAGAAGAGCTGGTCCTTCCAGATGGATGAGCAGGGTATCCCCAAAAAGGACCCGAGCCTGAAGGACCCCAACTGCGTGTTCCAGCTCCTGAAAAAGCACTACTCCCGCTACAGCCTCGACAGGGTCTCGAAGATCACCGGCACGCCGAAGGAGAAGCTCGTTGAGGTCTACAAGACCTATGCCTCAACGGGAAGGCCCGACAGGGCAGGGACCGAGCTCTACGCCATGGGATGGACCCAGCACACCGTGGGGACCCAGAACATCAGGACCATGACCATCATCCAGCTCCTCCTGGGGAACATGGGAGTGGCGGGCGGAGGGATCAACGCCCTGAGGGGGGAGTCCAATGTCCAGGGCTCCACTGACCAGGGCCTCCTCTTCCACATCCTGCCGGGATATCTGCCCGTTCCCTCTGCCTCACTCGTGGACCTGAAGGGGTACATCGAGAAACACACGCCCAAGACAAAGGATCCGAGGTCCGTCAACTGGTGGGGCAACCGGGGGAAGTACATCACCAGCTACCTCAAGGCGATCTACGGGAAGAACGCCACTGCTGAGAACGACTTCGGCTACTCATGGCTCCCCAAGCTGGACGAGGGGATGAACGCTTCGTGGCTCATGCTCTTTGATAGAATGGCCCAAGGCAAGTACGAGGGGTTTTTTGCCTGGGGACAGAACCCCGCCTGCTCAGGAGCAAACGCCGGGAAGGTGAGGACTGCAATGGCAAAGCTGAAGTGGCTCGTGAATGTGAACCTCTTCGACAACGAGACAGCCTCCTTCTGGAAGGGGCCCGGCATGGACCCCAGGGAGATCGGGACAGAGGTCTTCATGCTCCCCTGCTGCTCCTCGGTTGAAAAGGAGGGGAGCCTTTCCAACTCCAGCAGGCTCGCCCAGTGGCGGTACAAGGCGATCGAGCCCATCGGCCAGTCTCTGCCCGACTCGGAGATCATGAACGAGCTCCAGTTCAGGGTGAAGAGGCTCTACCAGAAACAGGGAGGCGCATTCCCTGGCCCCATTCTCAATCTCACCTGGGACTACGGCGAGCGGGGAGCAGACGGTAAGATCAGCGAGATAGACATCCACAGGGTTGCCAAAGAGATCAACGGCTCCTATCTGGAGGATGTGTACGATAAGAAGGCCCAACCACCCAAACTCCTGGGCAAGAAGGGAGAGCTCTGCCAGACCTTTGTCCACCTCCAGGCAGACGGCACAACCTCCTGCGGAAACTGGATCTACAGCCAGAGCTATACCCAGAAGGAGGGGAAGGTTATCAACATGATGGCCAGGAGGGGAAAGACAGACCCCTCGGGCCTCGGACTCTACCCCCAGTGGGCCTGGTGCTGGCCGGTGAACAGGAGGATCCTCTACAACAGGGCCTCTGTTGATCCCCAGGGGAGGCCCTGGGACCCCGGCAGATCGGTGATAAAGTGGAACGCCGAGAAGGAAGATCCCAATACCAAGAAGCCGGGAGTCTGGGAGGGCGACGTGCCTGACGGGCCCGCTCCCCCTCTGGCTGACGAGAAGGCGGGCAAGTATCCCTTTATCATGAGGCCCGACGGCATGGGCGCCATCTTTGGGCCGGGTCTTGCAGATGGGCCATTCCCGGAGCACTATGAGCCCCTGGAGTGTCCCATTGATGAGAACCCCATGTCAGGCCAGAGGATCAACCCTACCATCAAGCTCTTCAGTGGTGGGAAGGAGGATGTTTTTGTGACCTGTGATCCCCGGTTCCCCTTTGTGGCCACCACCTACAGGGTATCGGAGCACTGGCAGACAGGGGTCATGACGCGCCATCTCCCCTGGCAGATGGAGATGATGCCCCAGCAGTTCGTGGAGATGAGCAGGGAACTGGCAGGAGAGCTGGGGATAAAGGCCGGTGACAAGGTCAACGTCTCCTCCGCGAGGGGCAAGGTCTGGGCTGTGGCTACGATCACCGAAAGGCTCAGACCCTTCCAGGTGATGGGGAACACCATACACCAGGTAGGGCTCCCCTGGTGCTTCGGCTGGCAGCATCCTGAAGACGGCTCGGGAGGGGACAGCTCAAACCTCCTCACCCCGACTATCGGGGATGCGAACACGATGATACCTGAATCAAAGGCCTTTATGGTCAACATAGAGAAGGCATAGGAGGGAGCCATGGCACGAAAGGGACTGCTCATA
>JBAZFD010000274.1:0-3631 GCA_041653575.1 Thermodesulfovibrionales bacterium | reverse complement strand
ATCGAAAAAACCCGTAAAGCCGCAGAGATCACCAAAAAGATTACCCCGCACCTCCTGCGTCACTCCATAGCCACTCACCGCCTGGCGAAGAAGGTAAACCTCCGCACCATCCAGCGCTTGCTGGGGCATAGCACGATAAAAACCACTGAATGGTATACCCATGTAGCCCTTGATGACATTAGAGATGCCGGGAATGAGATGATTGAACACTACACGAAACTATTGACTGGCCATAGCGATCACTACAAGGTGGAGCAGCAAAGCTAATGCCAGAGCCAAAAAACAGCAATCTTGAAAACCGTTGTAGGGGTGACTCTACCGTGGGTTCGAATCCCACCTCCTCCGTTGAATATTAAGGGCTTGCAGGTAATTCCTGCAAGCCCTTTTTTGATGATATGCCCGGCTGCTTATGCAAAAAATTCGTTTTAATCGAAAGCTCTCACTCCTTCCATCTCCTTTTGATTTCATCCTTTGCAGCATGGAGTTTGACCCGCCCTATTCACAGTCGACGATAAATGCGATATAGTTGAATCAAAAGAAAGGGAACGAGGAGCGGCTTCATTCCTCTGCTTGGTCTTTATTCAACCTCACCAAAGAAGGAGGCTGAGATGAGCAGGAACCGGGTTCGGCTGACAGTAGCTGTTTTTTTTGTAATCTCTTTTTTAGTATCAGGGATGGAGGCCGGCGCTGCAAAGGTCTCGGGCAAGGCTGTGCGGGGCTCGGTCGGGGATGTCTCCGGACAGGCTATAGCGGGCGCAACGGTATTTCTGGTGCCTGCATCGGATGTGGCCGGGCTCTACCGGAAGCCGCCTTTTGAGATCGTCCGCAACTCACCGAGCGATGAGCCCTTTGAGGACAATCTCGCTGCAAACAGGGACAAGTACCTCAAGGCCCTTACGGACAAAAAAGGAGGTTTTGCCATCCCGAAGGCGCCTGAGGGAAGGTACTTCCTCTATGTTGAGCCCTCGGACAGCGGGCATCTACCCGGAGGCGACAGCACCAACAAGGCCATGACCACCGCTGAGCTCACAGCGAAACCTCTGAAGATCCTTCTGTCGGGCAAGGTTCCTGACAGTGCCTCCTATGTGGGGAGCCCCCAATGCCTACCCTGCCACAAGAATTACGGAAGCCTGAAAAAGACGCTCCACAAGCTCGGTATCTCCGTGGTTGGAAAGCCCGGCAAGCTCCAGGATTCTTCCAGGTTCCCCGGCTTCAACGCCGGACTGAAGAGGCTCATGGCAGGCACGAAGTTCTATTTTTCCGGTTTCGACAAGACCAGGGGCTTCGACAAATACCTGATCTCGGAGAAGATGCCTGCCGATCCTGCCTCGGTGAGCTTTACAGCCACCTTCTTCAAGGATACCGACGGGAAGCTGAAGTTCAGGACAGAGAACCTGAGGGAGCCTTCCGATCCTGCCAGGACCTATACGGTGGAGATGACCTACGGCGGCGGCCTGTACAAGCAGAGGTATCTCTTCAGGTCCGGTGATTTCCTCTTCCCCTTTGTCCAGTACAACACAACAGGCGACGAGGGTTTTGCAGACAGGTCGAGGAAGCCCTGGAGGGACTATCATGCAGACTGGCTCTTCAATGAGGAGACAAAGAAACTGACCAACCCTCCTGCGAAAAAGGCCTTTGAAAAGGAGTGCGCCTCCTGCCATTACACCGGGTACAGCCTGACGCCCACTGTTGGCGGCGATTATGTGGCAGGCGCTGCGAATGACCCCAACGGCGAGGCGGACATAGACGGTGACGGCGTGCCCAATGAGCTCAACATCGGCTGCGAGGTCTGCCACGGCCCGGGATCTGAGCACGTGAAGTCGTCGAAGGAGAAAAAGGCCTCAACCATTGTCAGCCCCGGCAAGCTCGCCTCCGAGAGGGCTACAGTCATTTGCGACCAGTGTCACAGCAGGCCCCAGGGGTATGCGAAGAACGACCAGCCGGTGAACAAGGAAAACAGGATGCTCATGCCCGGATCGAGCAGGAACCACTATCTTGTCAACCACACGACCCGCGAGGACGCGGACCAGAAGGACTTCTGGCCCGACAAGGTCCACTCAAAGTCCCATCATCAGCAGGGCACGGACCTGATCAGGTCGAGGAAGTACATCAACGGCACGATGCTCCTTTCCTGCGCCGACTGCCACGACCCCCACGGCATGACCGAAGTCAGACACCAGCTCAGGCAGGAGGTGAGGGACGACAGGAACAGTCTCTGTGTGAGCTGCCACAAGGAGACCTCGGACGTAAAGGCCCACACCTCCTCAAAGGTGGGCATGGAGCACGAGAAGATCCACTGCGTTGACTGCCACAGCACCAAGACGATGCAGACAGGAGCCGGTCTCGGCAAGGGGCTGACAGGGAAGGACGGGAAGAACTACTGGATGAACGATATCACCTCTCACATCTTTGACGTGCTCAGGAAGGACAACCCCGGAGTCAAGGGTGTTGAGCCGGGAAAGGCGATGCCCATTCCCTATACGAACTCCTGCGGCGCCTGCCACAATCCTGATTCTCTCTGACCGGAAACGGGGCGGGGAAACCCGCCCCTCATATCCGCCGCGAGCATATCCCTTGTCATGACGCTTTCAGGTCCGAAATCCACCATCAAAAAAATCTGGTGTTTGCGCGGGGAAGCATTCTCACTCATTCTCGCTTCGCTCCGAGGCACCGGGCCGGTGAGGCAAGACGGCCCGCTGAAACCGTTCGATTGCATCCCCGCGCAAAGTTGATGGTGGATTCTGGAGGTCAGGAGTCTGTTTACAGCTGCCTTATAATGGTGTATCGTTGAACTATGCAATGGATAAAGGAATAGGGCGCATTGAAATTGCGCTGATTTTTTGCCCTTCGGCCTTCAGGCTGGAGGACGAAAAGGAGCGAAGGCCATGAATGATACTGATTCCCATCTCCTCTCCCTCATTGATTCCCTGCCGATGCCCATGGCCTTGGTTGATGAGAATGGGGCTGTCCGGTTCCTGAACAGGAAGTTTGAGGAGACCTTCGGGTACACCCCTGAAGATCTCCCCACCCTTGATGACTGGCACAGGAAGGCCTGTTCTGATCCTGATTACAGGCAGAAGACCTTTGAGAGGTGGAGTTTTGAGGTTGAAAGGGCAAAGGGCGGAGAGTATATGAGGCCCTTTGAACTGACGGTGCGTTGCAAAAATGGGGAGGAGAGGCAGGTGGAGCTTCTGGGAAGCGTGAGAGAGGGGAATATCCTGGCGGTCTTCCATGATCTCACAGAGCGGAAGCTGGCAGAGGAAAAGGTTAAGGCCGGTGAGCTCCGGTACCGCAGCATCTTCGATCTGTCACCGGCTGGTATAGGCCTGGCTACGCGCGAAGGGGAGATCATAGCTGTAAATTCGGCCATGCAGGAGATCTTCGGCTACTCCCTTGAGGAGCTGACCGAGAAAAATGTCTCAGATCTCTATCTGAGCCCTGTGGACAGGGTGGCCCTTTTGCAGATCCTTGACAGCCAAGGGGTTGTCAGGGATCTGGCAGTGAATCTCAGGAGGAAGGACGGGACTGTATTCGATGCCCTCCTGAACATCTCCCTGGTGAACTGTAACGGCAGGAGCTGTCTTCAGACCATCTGCATTGATATCACCGAGAGACAGAAGGCGGAGGAACT
>JBAZFD010000273.1:0-3632 GCA_041653575.1 Thermodesulfovibrionales bacterium | reverse complement strand
GCACAGCCTGAACCCCGGACTCCTCAAGAAGGGGGAGAGGGAGCCTTTCAGTCCTGACCTCCATGCGCAGCTCCTCGCTGAGAGTCTGGGACATCCTCTTTGTCAGCCCGATTATCTGGACAGAGAGTGCACTGCCCAGCTGGCCCCGGCCTTTCGCCGGATCTCCGCCTGTGACAGGGGAATAGATGGTAATGCCCTCACGGGAAGAGAGATGGATACTGACAAGCATGGAGGGTCGCCTCTTCCGCGCAAGCATGATCCTCTCCCTGATGGAGAGTTGCCTGTCGCTTTTCCTGGTCAGAAAGGCCTTGCCTCCCTCCCTGGAGACAGCAGCAGCAAGCTCTGCGGCCACGGAAAGGACAATATCCTTTTCCTGCTTTTCCCCTGCGGGGATCCCCCTGTCATACCCGCCGTGGCCGGGATCTATAAGATATAACCTGGGCGCGGTCCCGAAGGCATCTATGCCCGAAAGATCCGCCTGGGTATAGGCATCAACAATCAACCGCGAGGGGGCCTGAAGCTTAAAGGACTTCAGATCATCAATACTGTCGATATGAATGATGCAGCCCCGCTCTTTCAGCTTCATCTCGCCCACCCTGCCGATCTTCACGGTCTTTTCATTGCTGCTGAGATCAGAGACAGAATCGCCGGATCCGATCCGGAAAGAGACAGGGGCCTGAAGCTCGACAAGAATGAACTGGTTCTGCTGCAGCGTCACTGATGCCTTCTCCACAAAATCAGCAGGCATATCAAAGACGAACCGGATAAACCCCTGGTGTTTACCCATGCGCACAGTAACCCCCGGCCTCTCCTGCAAGGCAGCGGCAAGGGAGTCTGTGACAGGGGAGACAACAAGAGTAAGGGCAATAAGCAGTTTTACGAGAAAAGAACTCATACCTTTCACAAGGATACAGGATAGGGCGCAGAAGATGCAATAAAAGGAGCGATCCTGAGCCGAAGGGATCCAGCTGAAGCCATGGCGGCATGAGTTCCACCGGATCTGCCGGACCTCCGGAAGGAGAAGAGCCCGGACACCGGGCACTAACAATAATGAGACTGCATCTCACTCAAGAAAAAGAGTGCTGAGAAAATAACGCTTCATGGCCGCAACCCTGTCAATTTGATAAACCCTCCCCGCTTCGTTTATCATAGCTAAATGAGAATAAATCTTAACAGAGCCGTTTTTTCAGCATAAAGGGAGGATTTGTGGAAGGTCAGACATCTGCATCAAAACATGGCGCGCCCCTGGAGAAAGTAGCCCTCATAGGCAACCCCAATGTGGGCAAGAGCGTCATCTTCGGCCTCCTGACCGGAAAGTATGTCGCTGTGTCCAACTACCCAGGGACAACCGTTGAAATAACACAGGGAAATATTACCCTGGAGAACCACAAGCTCCTCCTCGTGGACACGCCGGGTGTCAACAGCCTCACCCCCATGAGCGAAGATGAAAAGGTCACCCGCGATATCCTCCTGACAGAGACCCCTTCATCGGTCATCCAGGTGGGAGATGCAAAGAACCTGAAGAGAAGCCTCCTCATCACCCTCCAGGCAGCTGAAATGGGGTTCCCCCTGGTCCTGAACCTCAACATGATCGACGAGGCCATGGACAAGGGGATCACCATAGACACAGAACGGCTGGAAGAAATTCTGGGAGTGAGGGTGAACAGCACCATTGCGCCCCAGAGAAAGGGGATCAAAGAGCTGAGGGAGGCGATCATCTCCCCCAAAAAGCCTGCTGTGCAGATCACCTATCACCCCCATATAGAGGAGGCGGTTCAGGAGATATCAGCCCTTCTTCCCCCTGCGGGGATCTCCGGGAGGTCCCTCGCCCTCATGATCCTCTCAGGAGACGACAGCCTGACAGGATGGCTCAAGGCCCATGTCAGCGAGGAGGAGCTCACTGAGATAGAACGGATCAGGGATGACTGCGGCGTAAAGACCAGGGACTCTGTTGCCTTTCTCATCAACAAGTCGAGGCTGGATGCTGCCGAGAATATTACCGAGAAGGTCATCAGCAGGTCTGGGGTGGAAGGAGGCAGGTTCGTAAGTTTCCTCGGCAGGATCAGTATGCACCCTGTCTGGGGGATTCCTGTCCTTCTGGCGGTGCTCTGGGGGCTCTTCGAGTTCGTCGGCGTCTTCGGCGCAGGCACCCTTGTGGACCTCATGGAGGAGACCGTGTTCCGCCAGTACATCAACCCTGCTGCAACCAAAGCAGTCAGCCTGCTCTTACCGGCAGGTTTTTTCCAGGAGATCCTCGTGGGCGAATACGGCCTGATTACGGTAGCGCTCACCTACGCAATAGCCATCATCCTCCCCCTTACCGTCACCTTTTTCATCGCCTTTGCCGTCCTTGAAGACAGCGGCTATCTCCCCAGGCTGGCGATCATGAGCAACAGGATATTCAACATCATAGGTCTCAACGGCAAGGCGGTCCTTCCCATGGTCCTCGGCCTCGGCTGCGGCACCATGGCGGTGATGACCTCAAGGATACTGGAGACAAAGAGGGACAGGATCATCACCACCTTTCTCCTTGCCCTCGCCATCCCCTGCTCAGCCCAGCTGGGGGTGATCCTCGGGATGCTCAGCGCCCTCTCTTTCACCGCCACGGTCATATGGATCCTGAGCATTATCATCATCATCTTTATATCAGGCTTTCTCGCCTCAAAAATCGTCAAGGGAGAAAGAACGGACTTTTTCCTTGAGATCCCTCCCATCAGGATACCCTCTGTCATGAACATCCTGATAAAGACCATGGGCAGGGTGGAATGGTACCTCAAAGAAGCGGTCCCCCTCTTTATACTGGGGACACTCATCCTCTTTTTTCTCCACAAGCTCAACCTCATAGGTCTCCTTGAGAGGCTTGCCTCGCCGGTTGTGGTCAACCTCCTCGGCCTGCCGCAGGAGACAACGTCATCTTTCATACTCGGCTTTCTCAGGAGGGACTACGGCGCAGCAGGGCTCTTCTCCCTGGCGCAGAAGGGGCTTCTCACCCCGGTCCAGTCTGTGGTGAGTCTCGTCACCATCACCCTCTTTGTGCCCTGCCTGGCAAACTTCTTCATGATCATCAAGGAGAGGGGGATCAGGACAGCGCTCTGGATCATCGCCATTGTCTTTCCCACCGCCTTCCTCTTCGGCGGTCTCCTCAACCTGATCCTGAAATATCTCCCGGTGACCCTGTAGGGATCAGCAATGGAAAGAAAGCGATTCAAGGAATACCTCCTTACCAAGGGGCTGAAGCTCACCAGGGAAAGGGATGAGGTCCTCAGGGAGGTCCTCGCCATGGAAAAGCATTTCGACCCGGAGGAGCTCTTCCAGAGGCTCAGGCAGAAAGGCTCAAAGGTCTCCCGTGCCTCGGTCTACAGGACCATCCCCCTCCTTGTGGAGTGCGGGTTCATAGAGCAGGTGGAGAGAGTGGACAGGCACGCCCACTACGAAAAGGTCAGCAAGGACCGCCACCACGACCACATGATCTGCATGAACTGCGGAAAGGTGATAGAATTCTTCTCCCCAACCCTGGAGATGCTCCAGGATGAGATCTGCCAGAGGGAAGGTTTCCGCGGAGTCCGCCACAGCCTGGAGATATTCGGACACTGCACGGACTGCTCAAAGGAAGGCAATTTTGTTGCCTAAGG
>JBAZFD010000272.1:0-3638 GCA_041653575.1 Thermodesulfovibrionales bacterium | reverse complement strand
CTCCTTCCCTTTTCTACTGAAACACGACTGATACTGACAGACATTGCAGAAATCATAAACACCTGCTGTTATCATCCCCTGTTGTCCTCTTCCACAGCATCCCTGATCATCCCGAGGATGTCCGGGACAGCGGATACCACCCTGTCCCAGCTGGCGATAAGGGGAACTCCAAGGGGATCGGAGGTGATGACCTCCGCCGCCTCCCTGATGCCATGGGTAAAAGTCTCCACTGCGAGGCTCTCCGAATGCCTGTCAAAGAAGAGGCCATTGATGACAGCGTCATCCTCGTACCGCTTGAGCATGTCCTGAGCTGTCTTCACATAGGTAGCCACAAGGGATTTGAAAAAACCCTCCTGGAACACGACCCCTTCCGATGCCAGGGTCCTGAATATGGACTTGCATATGTCCACGCACATCTTGTGCAGTCCCTTTGTGGCGTCCTCAGGTGAGAGTTCCTGGTGCTTGTGCTCGTAGTTGTCTGCGATGTCCGCCTGGCAGACCCTCCTGAGGGAGGTATTCCTGTAGACCTCTGCCAGGACCCCCACCTCAAGCCCCCAGTCGCCGGGGATCTTGTTGGCCCTGGCCAGGTCCACATCCATGCAGAACTCCCCTGCCAGGGGATACCGGAAACTGTCAAAGAATAACAGAAGGGGATGGTGGCCTATGATTTTCTGGAGAGACCTGATGAGCGGGGTCATGAGGAGCCTCGTCACCCTGCCGTGAAGCCTGTCCGTCACCCTGCTGTAAAACCCCTTGCAGAAGTCGTAATCCATATTGGGGTTCACCACAGGATAGCAGAGCCGGGCCAGGAGGTCCCTGCTGTAAGTCAGAATGTCGCAGTCGTGAAGGGCAATGGCCTTGATCTTCTGAAGAGAGAGGACATAGCCGTAGGCCATCCAGGCAGACCTCCCCTTGCCGGGTTCTCCCGTGGGGAGATCTGAGGCCTCTATGGCCTTGTAAATCTCCGTCATGCGGGGACCGCTGTTCCAGATAATGCGTGTCCTCTGAGGGAGGACGGAGAAGAAATCCCTGGCGAACCTGAATTCCTCTTCAGACGCAGGGCCGAGGGCCACCACGATCTCCTGTACGTACGTCACCTTTTTGAGCTCCCTCACAATACCTTTCAGTGCTTCTCCCTGAAGCTCTGAGAAAAGAGAGGGCAAAACAAGGGCAATCGGCCTTTCCTGGGCGTACCAAGAGAGCTCAGACTCCGTCTTTGCAAGATCAGGGTTTCCGAGCCTGTGGAAGGTTGCAACAACGCCCAGTTGGTAAAAGTCTGACATACTCTACCTCCTGCATAGAACAGTCCTGTTGTTACAGAAACGTCGAGGGCATCCAACGGGGATGCCTGTTTTTATCTACACACAGGGCGGGGAGAGACCGGAAAAGGAGCGCAGCGCTCCCTTCGTGGGGTAAGGAGAGGGAGAAGAGAAGACAAAGGGTAAAGGTGATTCAAAGGGAGTGACGCCGGTTACCGGAGAAACAACGAGGTCCTCGTGTTCCGGCTGGCTCTTGGAAGTGACCAGGACGGCCCGCGCCTTCTTGAGGAGGAAGCGGACGGTAGACGGCCCATCTCCTGCATCATCCTGCTTTCCTCCGGCAAAGAGAAGCTGCCACACCGGATGAAGCGTCTTTTTGTGAGGACTCTTCGAAGCGGTTATGGAGCCGTGCTCACCCGGGCCATCCCAGCTCTCCGCCGCATAACAGACCGGGGAAAGAACATAAACCAGGAAGCAGAGCAGGAAGGCAAGGCTGACGATATGCCGACGTCCTTGAAACATAAGGCTATTAAATCACATCAGGCCTCATTTTGCAACCCGAAGGGCTGAATACAGTCTTTCCCGGACAGCCCTTCTGCCTTGCAATGATCCCTGTTTTAACCGGTTGGAACGCTTTCTCCCTCTTTCAGGATTTCCCTGTTGTAGGCTGATATGACATCTCCCCTGCTCACCATGCCGATCAGTTTGCGGGGAGCTGCGGCATCCACGACAGGGATCTCATCAATGTCCTTGAGGGAGAACCTCTTCATAGCCTCGTTGAGATCGTGCTCAGGGAAGAGAACGATCAGCTCCTCTGTGGCGATCTCTCCTGCCATGACCAGGTCCTTCACTTTTTCAAGGAAGAGGATGGGTCTCACATCCTGGAAGGAGACTATCCCCCTGAGCAGCCCGTCATGGTCCATCACAGGGAGGTAGAACCGCTCATTTTTTATCATGGTGTCAACCACAACCCTGAGGCTTGTCTCCCTTCCCACCGTTACCGGATACCCCCGCATGATCTCCGAGACCTTTACCCTCCCCATCACCTTCATCTCCTTCCCTTCATGAAGACGGATGCCTCTCCGTGCCAGATCGAAGGTGTCTATCGAATCAGGGGAGAGCTTCCTGGAGACGAGGACCCCGATGATGGAGGCGAACATGACAGGGACAATGATCTTGTAATTCCCGGTCATCTCGAAGAGGAGGAAGATCCCGGTGAGGGGCGCATGGGTGGCTGCCGCCAGGAAAGCGCCTATCCCCACTGTGGCGTAGGCGCCGGGAGAGGCTGTGGCTGAAGGAAAGAGAGCGTGCACCAGAGACCCGAAGCTCCCGCCGGTCATGGCGCCTATGAACAGTGAGGGCGCGAAGACCCCGCCGGCCCCTCCGGAGCCCAGGGTAATGGATGTGGCTATCATCTTGACGAATATGAGGACAAAGATCACGGGGAAGATGATCTTCCCTGACAGAGCATCCTCGATGAACTCATAGCCGTTCCCCATGGTGTGGGGGAGAAATATGCCCATGGTCCCCACGAGGAAGGCTCCTGTGACCGGCTTCAGGAGGGGATGCCTCTGAAGAGACTGGAACTCATCGGAGATCCTGTAAAAGAGCCTGATATAAACTACAGCCAGAACCCCCACAATCACCCCGAGGATGATATAAAGGGGGATCTCAAGGGGGCTCCTCAGGTCATACTGGGGAACAGCAAAGGCCGGGGTGGAGCCGTAGTGGCTCCGGGACAGGACTGTGGCCACTCCTGAGGAGATAACGATGGCTGAAAAAGAGGAAAGCTCATAGCTGCTCAGGAGAACGATCTCCATGGCAAACATGATCCCAGCAATGGGGGCGTTGAAGGTGGCGGCTATGGCCCCGGCTGCGCCTGCTGCGATAAGAACCTTTATCCTGCTCCCCGAGACAGCGAACAGTTGTCCCACCGTGGAGCCCACCGTCCCGCCGATAACGGCAATAGGACCCTCCACTCCGGCGGAGCCGCCTGATCCTATGGTGAGAGCAGGTCCAATAATCTTCAGGAAGATATTCCTTACCTTCATTACCCCGCCCTTCAGATGGACATTCTCAAGGAAACGGGAGAAACCGTAGCCGTTCACCTCGCCGGGAAAGAGGAGGCTGAAGGGGATGAGGAGCAGAGCCCCTGTCATGGGGAGGAGGGGAAGAAGGGCTTTATATGATCCGCCCCTGGAGATCTGAAGCAGCTCCTGCCCGCGGATAAAAATGGTTTCATTCACTAAATCCAGGGTGGTCCTGAAGAGGATGTTCGCGCAACCTGCGAGGATACCGATGATGAATGCCTGGGCAATGAGGGTGGTGTGACCGCTGCCGGGGATACGGGCCTGGATTTTATTGAAAATCTGTACAAAA
>JBAZFD010000271.1:0-3639 GCA_041653575.1 Thermodesulfovibrionales bacterium | reverse complement strand
CAAGATCACGGGTTGCGCTCTTGAGACTCCTGTTGCTCGCATACCCCTGAAGAGGCGGGATAGCCGCAACCAGCAGCACAGCCATAATGCCCAGGAGAATAAGAAGCTCCACAAGGGAAAAACCTCTTTCACCCCTTATTTCCCTCTCTTTGATTGCCATCGGACATCCCCTCCGGGAGCGCAGGATCGCAGACACCGCCTGTCTTATATTTTATCAGGAAGAGGATTAAAATCCTACCAACTATTAAATGAAAATCAGCGGGTTAGGACCGGCATTGCAGCGGCGGGCGACAGCGCCTCAGCAGGCCCTTCTGTTTGACAAAGAGAATTGGTTTCATATAACATGTGTAGCACTTTTTTTCAGGAGGACAACTCTCAAAACCCATGTACTTTCAGGATCTTATACTGCGACTCCACGACTTCTGGGCAAAGAAGGGATGCCTTTTGCTCCAGCCCTATGACCTGGAGGTAGGCGCCGGGACCTTCCATCCTGCCACGTTTTTCCGCGTCCTCGGGCCTGAGCCCTGGAAGGTGGCCTATGTTGAGCCCTCCCGCAGGCCCACTGACGGCAGGTACGGCGAGAACCCCAACAGGCTCCAGCATTACTACCAGTATCAGGTCATCATGAAGCCCTCTCCCCTGGAGAGCCAGGAGTTTTACCTGGAAAGCCTCTCCACCATAGGGATAGACCCTCTCCGGCACGACATCAGGTTCGTTGAGGATGATTGGGAATCACCTACCCTCGGAGCCTGGGGACTGGGATGGGAAGTATGGCTCGACGGGATGGAGATAACCCAGTTCACCTATTTCCAGCAGGTAGGCGGCATTGAGCTCAAGCCGGTCTCCGTGGAGATCACCTACGGCCTGGAAAGACTGGCCATGTACCTGCAGGAGATAGACAATGTCTATGAAATAGAGTGGGCCCCCGGCATCCGGTACGGAGAGGTGCACAAGCAGGATGAAATCGAATTCTCAAAGTTCAACTTCGACCATGCAAATACCGACCTCCTTGTCAGGCAGTTTGAGGACTATGAGCGGGAGTCGAAGAGGATGAACGAACTGGGCCTGGTGCTCCCGGCCTATGAATACTGCCTCAAATGCTCCCATACCTTCAACCTCCTTGACGCCAGGGGTGTCATCTCCGTGACGGAGAGGACCGGCTACATAGCGCGGGTGAGGGCTTTGGCAAAACACTGCGCCGAGGCATTCCTGAGCCAGAGAGAAGAAATGGGCTTCCCCCTCCTGAAGAGGTAATCACTATGGAAACGCAAAACACACAGAATATACAGAACACACAGACACGGCCTGAGACAACAGCCCCCCTGCTTCTCCTGGAGATCGGCACAGAGGAGATACCCGCCAGGTTCCTTCCTGAGGCCATGACAAAGCTGAAAGAGGCTGCCGGAAAGCTCTTTGCTGAATACAGGATGCCCTGCAGATCCATCAGGACCTTTGCCACTCCCCGGAGGCTCTCACTCATCGCCGAGATCGATCCTGCCCAGGAAGCGGCTGAGAAGGAAGTCTGGGGACCGCCGGTAAATGTGGCCTTCGACAAGGAAGGCAATCCCACAAAGGCAGCAGAGGCCTTTGCCCAGACGAACGGGGTTGCGCCTTCAGAGCTCATGAGGAAAGAGAAAGGCAAGGGGACCTATCTCGTCGCCCTTGTACGGGAAGAAGCAGGTGAAACAGAAGCGATCCTCCCCGAGGTGCTTCCCCGCCTGATCCTCTCCCTGCACTTTCCCAAGTCCATGCGCTGGGGGAGCAGCGATCTCAGGTTCGCCCGTCCGATCCACTGGATCCTTGCCACCTACGGGAACAGGAAGATCTCCTTCGATATAGAGGCCATAAAGAGCAACACCGCCACGAGGGGGCACAGGTTCCTTTCACCTGCCCTTTTCGACATAAAGGACTCCCGCGCCTATGTGAATCTCCTGAGAAACAACTTCGTCATTCTTGATCCTGAGGAAAGGATGCGGATGATCACCGAAGGCGCACTGAAACTGGCGTCATCAGTGAATGCCCGCATCGTTGAGGACGAGGATCTCCTGGGTCATGTCTCATACCTCGTGGAGTATCCCATGCCGGTCCTCGGATCATTCAGCCCTGATTACCTTGCCCTTCCCAGGGAGCTCCTTATCACGGTCATGAAGGGACACCAGAAGTACTTCGCCATCGAAGGTGACAGGGGAAACCTCATCAACTACTTCGTCATCGTAAGCAATACTCGCCAGGAAAACGGCGAGACCATCAGGAAAGGGGCAGAGAAAGTCATCAGGGCCCGGTTCGATGATGCCCGGTTCTACTATGAAGAGGACAAAAAGGTCACCCTGGAGGAGAGGCTGGAGGGGCTGAAAAAGGTCATCCATCACGAAAAACTGGGAACGATCCACGACAAGATCCTTCGCGTCTGCTCCCTGGCCGAGTTTATCGCTGCGAGATGCCATCCCACTAAGGCCCAGGACATACACACTGCGGCGCTTCTCTGCAAGGCAGACCTCATCTCCGGCGTTGTCAGGGAGTTCCCTGAGCTCCAGGGAATCATGGGAGGGTATTACGCAGAGAATGAAGGGTATGGACGTGAAGTCTCAAAGGGAATAGCAGAGCATTACCTCCCTGCCTTCTCCGGAGACATACTGCCTGAGAGCGACACCGGAGCTGTCGTGAGCCTCGCGGATAAGCTGGACAATATCGCGGCCTTCTTCAGTATAGGCCTCACGCCTACAGGCACTGAAGACCCCTTTGCCCTCAGGAGACAGGCCCTGGCTGTCATCTCCATCCTTTCAGCCAGAGACTATGACCTCACCCTTGAGGAGCTGATGGAAAGGGCGGTTCTGCCCTTTGCCACGGAAAAGAAGGCGGGAATCCTCGCGGACATCATCAGGTTCTTCGAACAGAGAATGGAGCCCCTTTTCCTCTCGGCAGGCTACTCTCTCGACACGGTATTATCCGTTATGGGTCTTGCATCCGGCCTTCCCCTCCATGCGCTGAAGGGAAGACTGGAGGCCATCAGGAAATTCAAGGACGATGCGGCCTGCGAGCCCTTCCTCCTGGCGATCAAGAGGGTGAACAACCTTGCGGCAAAGGGTGAAATGATCCCTGTCAGCCCTGCCCTTTTCCAGGAGGATGCGGAGACAACCCTCCACAGGGAACTGGAGTCCCGCAGGCCGGAGATCATGTCGCTCCTCAGGGAAGGGAAGCACCACGAGGCGATTATGCTCCTCACTGCACTCAAGGACCCCATCAACACCTTTTTCGACAAAGTCCTTGTCATGGACAAAAATGAAGAGGTCAAGCAGAACCGTCTCTCCCTGCTGAAGTCCATCCAGCTCCTCTCGCAGGAGATCGCAGACTTTTCCCGACTGGCATAACCGGCCGGTTGTCATAAAAAAAGAGGGGTGGAGAGAAAATCTCCACCCCTCTTTTTTTTTACTGAATACTGATTAGTGCCTGGGAACCGGGACCGGCTGCTTGGGGGCGTTCGCCTCGATCCTGTCAAGATGCTGTTCCACTCCTGCCTCTTTGAGGGCATTCTCAATGAACTGCTCAAGGGTGTTCTTCTTTTTCTCAAAAAGTACCCTGTCCAGGAGCTGATTCTTCACATCCTCAAGGGGCTGTGTCTTCTCCTCAATCTTGTCTTCA
>JBAZFD010000270.1:0-3655 GCA_041653575.1 Thermodesulfovibrionales bacterium | reverse complement strand
GGGAACCTTGCTGTTTTCCACCTCGCCTGAGACGATGAAGTAGGTGAGGGAGAAGTTCGTGGTGATGAGGAGAGGGGACTCTGGAGAGGGCTCACCGATATCATAGACCTTCTGCTCCACCTGCATGGGGACCTGGGGATCGGTGTAGAGGTTCTGCCTCATGGTGAAGAGGGCAAGGTTCTTCCACTTCTCAACAGAGCTCAGGACGATGATGGATGAGTACTTTGCCACGCCGAGAGAGGCAATGGCTGTCTCCAGGATCTTGTCGTCCCTCTGGGCGAAGGTGATCACCGGGTATCCGAGGGCCTTCACGTTCTTCTTGATCGCCGCCCTTCTGATGTAGGTGTTGTCTTCGAGGATATCCTTTGCAGTCCTTGCGCCGGAGTCGATGACCATGTCCTCAACGCCTGCGGCCTTCACCTTCTCGGTGAGGGTTGAGAGGGCATCAAGTCCCTTTGCGGTAACGCCGAGGGTGGCCTTGTGGGCCTTCGCAACAGCCGCCATGGCGTCGGCATTGGACTCGTTTGCGCCGTAGAGGATCGGTTTTTTGTCTCCCACCGCCTTCAGGCCCGCCTCTGCTGCTGCGGGGTTCTCGGTGGAAAGGATGAGCGGCAGATCAGAAGCCTTCGCAACGATGGCCTTCACCGCAGCCTCGAACTTCGCCGCGTCATTGGATGTATTGCTCACGAATATTGCGTCAACCCTGAGCCTCTGTCCGACCCTCTCCATCTCTGAAGCGACGACAGCATCCACCATTGAGCCGATTTCCTCATCGGACATGGTGTCCTTCACCTCAACGGCGAAGGCGCAGGGATTCACGAACTTTTTCTCGTGCCTGAAGAGGACTGTCTCTTCTCCCATCTTGACCGCCTTTTCGCCTGTCCCCAGGGTAATGGCCCTGATGGGGGGGGCTGAGGCCTCACCGAGGGCCTTCTTTGCATCCTCGGAGATATCAGGGCATGCGTCGAGGGACGCCTGCCTCTGGGCCAGCTTCATGGCAAAGGCGAGACAGGTGGGGTGTCCGCACTTCTTGCAGTTGGTTTTGGGGAGAAGCTTAAATATTTCAACGCCTGTCAAAGCCATATATCGTGACCTCCGTTACATTAACTCGTCTATGAATTTTTCCACGACTGACACTGCCTCAGGGTGCCTCATGATGAGGAGCTCAGAGCCTGACATCAGGAGAGCAACTGCTGTCTCAGCCTCCCAGGTCACGCCCCTCTCATGGAGTGAGCCCCAGTGGGGGAGCTCTGCCTCGGTGGCCTGGGTCTCCTTCACCTTCCAGACATACATGCCCACATCAGCGAGCATGGGGGGCTGCATGGTGGCGTCGTTCTGGGTGAGGGCAGCCAGCCTGATCCTCTCCATCACGGAGTAGGTGTACTCCAATCCATAGCCGAGACCTGAGCACATGGGGTCAGTGATGAGCCTCTCCTTGTCGAAACCCATCTGGCCGATGAGGATATTGAGCTGCTTGGAGAGGTTGATGTCCAGCTCGGACATGGCCACGAGCTTGTGGTTGTTCGCCATTGCCGCTGCTGCGATGGTCTTGTAGTTCCCCTCCTGGGCCTTTCCGATGACGCAGTTCTTGTCCTTTGCAGCCTCTGCAACAGCCACGAGAACAGCAGAATCCTTCTCCATATGGTTGGAGCCGAAGATGATGAGGGGCAGATTGACGGCTGCGAGCACATCCTTCACCGTTTTTGCCGCCTCCTCAGGGGAGCGGTTCTCCCTGTCGGGATGGGTGCCCACCAGCCTCAGGCAGATCGCCTGGGCCTTGAGCTCATCCTGGCAGTACTTCGCCCAGGTCACGGGGTCGCCTGAAACATCGGCGTAGACCTTTTTCACTTCCTCGGGCCAGTCTGCGGGCGGAACGTCCTGTATCTCATAGGCGATTACCGGCTTGTGGGGGACGCTGCCCTCAAAGCTATGAAAGGGCAGGGCATTCTCACCCCCGAAGACGGCAGTCCTGTCGGTGCCTATGGTAACTTCAAAAACCTTTCCTGAAAGAGTCTCCTTCGGTGCAACAAATGCCATATCGTCCTCCTACATTTCGAGATAAGAATGGGCATACAGGGTATTGCCCATTATCACATCCAGTGTTTTTGCTGCCTCCACGACCTCATGGGGGTCCGCAATGGCTGCGGTGAGCCCCTCGTAGCCGAGGAGAGTCAGGTAATACTTATTGAGCACAGGCCTCAGCGGCCTGGGGCATCCGTTGGAGATGTTGCTCAGGCCGACCACGGTCTTCATGGCAGGATCGTTCAGCTCCTGGAACATCTTGATGGTCTTGATCACCTTCAGGGCATGGTCCTGAGATGTGGCGATCTGGAGCACCAAGGGATCGAGGAAAAGGTCCTCCACAGGCACACCGTACTCCATGGCCCTTGCCATGATCTCAGCTGCAATACCGCACCGCTCCTCCGCGTCGGCAGGGAGACCACCCGTTCCGACGGTGAGACCGATGATCTGGGTGTTGTACTTGGCAGCCAGCTCCAGCATGGAGAATCTCTCAGGATCGTTGGATGTGGAGTTGATGAGGGACCTTCCCCACTCGTTGTTGTGGACCTTCTGGCCCGCCTCCACAGCGGCATAGTTCGTGGAATCGAGGCAGATAGGAAGGGGCACCACCTCCTGAATGGTGGTAACCATCCACTCCATGAGGCTCTCACCGCCGTCCTCGGCAGGACCGATGTTCGCGTCAATCATCCCTGAGCCTGCCTTCCACTGGGCAATGGCGATCTCCTGGATAGGGGCCTTGTCCCTGGCAAACATCGCCTCCCTCACTCTCTTTGCGATAATACTGAGCTTCTCTCCGATGATTAACATTCTTCCTTCTCCTTTCCCAAATTTATAAATAAAACATCGGCTGATGACGTGAGATACAATTCTGGAATTTTTAAACGATAACACAAAATCAGGACTTATTAAAAGGGATAGAACCATTTGATTATTTTATAGATTCATAAGGAGGCAGGCGGTTTTCCCTGCATTGAAAACAAAAGGCCCGGACCGTTTCCGGAACCGAGCCTCTGAGAGGAGCTGAAAGGCCCTCAGGGGATCTGCTGGGCGTCAAGAATAGCGAAGAAGGACTGCACGGAGACCGAGTCTTCAGGAAGGCTGAAAACAGGTTTCCCTTCAAGGTCATAGTTGAAGACCAGCTCATCCTGGGGGACCAGCCCGGCCACATGGAGGCCGAACCCCTCAGCCTTCTCCCTGAGCTCCGCGCCTGAGTCGCCCATAACCCTGTTGATAACCAGGACCCTTTTCTCCACATCGAGCTTCAGCTCATCCACGAGCTCGTTGATCCTCTTCGCGGTGAGCACACCCTTCATCGTGGAGTCGCTCACGATAATCAGCAGATCCACCTTGTGGGTGGTCCTCCTGCTCAGGTGTTCCATCCCTGCCTCATTGTCTATGACCACATAGGGGTATTTGTCCGAGAGGATGTCGGTGTACTTGCGGATGATGTTGTTCGCAGCGCAGTAACAGCCCGGCCCTTCCGGCCTGCCCATTACCATGAGGTCAAACCCCTTGGCCTCGATGACGGACTGCTGCACCTGGTAATCGAAGAGCTGCTCCATGGACATACCGCCGGGCCGATCGCCCCCTGCCCTCACTGCCTGGAGGGACTCCTCCCTGAGCTTCCCGATGG
>JBAZFD010000269.1:0-3663 GCA_041653575.1 Thermodesulfovibrionales bacterium | reverse complement strand
AATGGGGCTGGTTCTGGCTTTTCCCGGCCCAGGGGCTCAGCCTTGATCCGGAATCAAAAATGCTCCGGCGCAATCACATCAACGCAATCGAGCTTGAGACAGCCTTCCGCAGGGCGGCGCAGACTGCGGACACCCCGAAAGGAGCAACGGTGCACACGCTGCGCGCCAGCTTTGCCAATCACCTGATCGAAAGCGGATGCGCCATTCAGACGGTGCTGGAGCTCCTTGGCCTCTCCGATACCAAGGCAGGCCCGGTGGCCCATACCCGTATTCTCAGCGTCAGAAGCCCCTTGGATTCCGACAGGGAGCTCAGATACTAAAAAGAGGGCCTGAGCCCTCTTCTGAAAACAACGTCGTGATTTCTCTGAAAAAGATTCTTTGTCTAAAGGGCCTGGCCGATGGGATTGTTGTTCCCGTCAACCTTGATGATGGAGGGCTTGAACTCCTGAATCTCGCTGTCCTGCATGTAGCAGTAGGCAAAGATGATGATCTTGTCTCCCACCATTCCCTTGCGGGCTGTGGGACCATTGAAGCAGAACTCGCGGGAGCCGGGCTTCCCTTCTATCACGTAGGTCTCAAACCTCTCGCCGTTGTTCATGTTGCTGATCATCACCTGCTCGAAGGGGAGGATCCCCACCATATCCATGAGTTCTCTGTCTATGGTGATGCTCCCCTCATAGGCGAGGTTCGCTTCGGTAACAGTGGCCATGTGTATCTTTGATCTCAGGAAACATCTCATCATGGGAAGGTAATCTCCGTTTCAGTCGATGATCTTGGGGACTCTGTAGAATGCCTCCGACGGATCGGGGGCGTTTCTCAGTGCATCCTCAGGCAAAAGGGATGGCCGCGGGGCATCATCTCTCATAACATTCTGCAGGGGCAGGACATGGGATGTGGGCTCCACATCGGTTGTATCGAGGGAGCCGAGCTGCTCCACGTACTCTATGATCGCGTTCAGCTGGCCTCCCATGGTTGAGACCTCCTCCTCAGCGAGGTGGAGCCTGGCAAGCCGGGCGATGTGTCTGACGTCATCTCCTGTGATTCTCATCTATATCCTCTCCAGGTTTGCAAATTTTGCAGCCAGCCTCTTCAGGCCCACGCCGGGAAAGTTCACCGTCACCTTGGCGTCGTCGCCGTCACCGGAGCAATCCCGGACAACGCCTATCCCCCAGGAAGGGTGCTTCACCCTGGAGCCTATGATAAAGGCATGAACCGGCTTCGCCGGAATGATCCTCACCGGCTCTGACGCGCTGTCTATCCTCTGGCGGACCTTGTCTATCCAGTGGCAGCATTCCTTGGGCACATCGGCAAGAAAGCGGGAGGGTTCCTGCTCCTGGATCTTGGAGTAGAGCCTTCTCCTTTTGACGCCGGTGAGGCAGAGAATGCTCCGCGCCCTGGTCATGCCCACATAGAAGAGTCTCCGCTCCTCCTGAAGCTCATGCTGGTTATCCATTGCCTTGAAGTAGGGAAGTATTCCCTCTTCAACGCCTGAGACAAAGACAACAGGAAACTCCAGCCCCTTTGCGCTGTGCAGGGTCATGAGGGATACGGAATCAGTCGGACCTTCCTCCTCAGCCACTGAGGCGAGGGAGACCCTTTCTGAGAACTCCTTTACCGAGAGCTTCTCAGCGGAGGATATGAGCTCCATGATGTTCTGCATCCTGTCGTCTTCCAGCCCATCGGTGTAGTTGGTTGCATCCACAATCGCCTTGAGCATCTCAGCGGCGGTCTTGCAGGAACGGGAGGAAATGGCCTCCATGGTCAGGACAAACTCGCTCACCCTCTCCTTGAGCGCTGCCGAGAGGGCGCCTGCCCTGAGCATCAGCTTCATTGCCGCAAAGAGGCTCGTTGCATTCTTTTTTGCCTCCTGCTCCATCTTGGCAAGGGTAGAGGCGCCGATCCCCCTGGGAGGGCTGTTGATGATCCTCCTGAGGCTCACATTATCGTCAGGATTGACTGCCACTCGCAGATAGGAGATCAGATCCTTGATCTCCTTCCTGTGGTAAAAGCTGATTCCGCTCACCACATGGTAGGGAATCCCCTCTTCCCGCAGGGCATCCTCCATGGCGCGGGCCTGGAGATTGATCCTGTAGAGAATGGCAAAGTCCTTGTATTCATAATCTCCCTTGAGGTAGAGGTCCTTTATGTTTCGCGCCACATACTTGGCCTCTTCCTCCTCAGTGTTCAGCCGGCAGTAGAACACCTTCTCGCCGGTTCCCCTGTCTGTCCAGAGCTTCTTGGGCTTCCGCTGAGGGTTCATGGCAATGACCGCGCCGGAGACATCGAGGATGTTCTGGGTAGACCGGTAGTTCTGCTCCAGCTTGATCACCCTGGCGCTGGGATAGTCATTCTCGAAGTTCAGGATATTGCTCACATCAGCGCCTCTGAACCGGTAAATGCTCTGGTCATCGTCGCCGACAACACAGATATTCCTGTTCGCCGAGGCAAGGAGCTGGAGGAGCCGGTACTGTGACTGGTTGGTATCCTGGAACTCATCAACAAGGATATAGTCGAAGATATTCTGGTACTTTTTCAGTATCTCGGGATGCTCCTCAAAGAGCTTTGCCGTGAGCATGATGAGATCATCGAAGTCCAGCGCATTGCACCTCTTCAGCTCATCCTGGTATTTCAGGTACACCCTGCCGAGCTTTTCGTCAAAGGTAAAACCGTCTCCCTGGGAGAGGAACTTCTCAGGGGAAATAAGCGATGACTTGAGCATACTGATCCGCGAGGTCACTCCCCGGTAAAGGGCCTCGTATATCTTCAGTTCCTTCAGGATATGACGGATGAGGTTACACTGATCATCGTCATCGTATATGGAAAAGTCGGAGCCATACCCAAGGGCCTTGATCTCTCTTCTGAGGATTCTGTTGCACTGGGAATGGAAGGTGCCGATCCAGGAATTCTTTATGTCACTTTCAAGGACACCGCCGATCCGGTCCTTCATCTCCTTTGCCGCTTTATTGGTAAAGGTTACGGTGAAGACCGAGGAGGGGCCGAGCTTCTTCTTTTTGACGAGGTGGGCGAACTTGTAGGTGATGACCCGCGTCTTACCACTACCTGCTCCGGCAAGGACCATAAGGGGGCCATCACTATGGAGTATGGCCTCCCTCTGTTGGGGGTTCACATCCTCTAATAAAACTTCTTTCGCCATTTTGACTCCTATTGTAGCATATCTTCGCCGGGCCTGTCCTTCCGGAGCATGATCCGCGGCCTTTTCATTCCACTGTTACGCTCTTCGCCAGGTTTCTGGGCTGATCCACGTCGCATCCCCTCAGGATAGCTATGTGGTAGGCCAGAAGCTGGAGGGGAATGGTCATGAGGACCGCGTTGAGGTAGCTGTTGCTCCCCTCAACTGACACGGTGCAGCCGGGAAGCTGCGAGCCCGCCTCAGTCCCCCTCGTGGTGATGCTTATGATGATCCCTCCCCTGCTCCTTACCTCCTCCATGTTGGACAAGACCTTCTCAAAGAGCCTGTCATCGGGCGCCAGGACAACCACGGGCAGGTCCTCGTCTATGAGGGCGATGGGGCCGTGCTTCATCTCACCGGCGGCATACCCCTCGGCGTGGATGTAGGAGATCTCCTTCAGCTTCAGGGCGCCCTCGAGGGCTATGGGATAGCAGACCCCCCTGCCGAGGAAGAGGAAATCCTTTGCCTTGAAG
>JBAZFD010000268.1:0-3669 GCA_041653575.1 Thermodesulfovibrionales bacterium | reverse complement strand
AGTGATCAATGAACCAGTGCCCTTGCAGGAAGGTTATTTATGTAAGGGGAGGCGTTTCCGTGGCGAAAGCTCCCAAGTGAAGTCTCTGCTTCCTGGTAAGTCTCACTTTTCAGGGAAAGCAGAGAGGTGTTGCCTCCGAATAAGCGTCATAACAGCGTTTAATGCGGGTTGTAGCAGTGATAGAGTTTCGGTCATCTGAAAGTGTTGAGTAGAAGGCGCTTCCTTGACCTCGTGCTTGTTTGGTAGAAACAGAATCAGAGAGTTATCGCGAATTGCAATCATTGCGTCTTTGGAGGTGCATCAGGCGATCTATTCCATTTTCAGAGCGTAAGTCTCGGTGTTCCAGGGCAGTCGGGTTCCCTCTTGTATCCTCGTGACCGGCTGACACAGAGCGGAAACTCAACGGATACCTTCATGGGTGACTGCGTCTTTGGCAGCAGCAACGAATCAAGAATGTTTCCTTAGCCTATGGCCTTGGCAAGGCTTATCTTCCCTTCTCCTTTTCTGGTAAACTATTCGGCATGAAAATCCTTATGCACCTTTGTTGTGCCAACTGCGGCCTTTATCCCGTAACCGTTCTGCGGCAGAGAGGGGAAGAGGTGACAGGGTTCTGGTACAATCCCAATATCCACCCTTTTACCGAGTACAGCAACCGCCTGGAGGCGGTGAAGAAGCTTCAGGGGCTCTGGGATCTGGATGTGGAGATCCATGATTATTACGGGCTGAAGGAGTACCTTCGCAATGTGGTGGGCAGGGAAGAGGAGAGGTGCGAGTACTGTTATACCGTGAGACTTGAGGAGACGGCGAAGAGGGCGAAGGAAATGGGGCTGGAGGCCTTTACCACCTCTCTTCTGATCAGTCCTTACCAGAAATCTGATAGAATTAAAGAAATCGGGACCTTGATGCAGGAGCGGTATAACATAGAGTTCCTTGGGGAGGACTTCAGGAAGGGGTTCTCCGAGGGCCAGAGGATCTCAAGGGATCTGGGCCTTTACCGGCAGAAGTACTGCGGCTGCATCTATTCCGAGATGGAGAGGTTCTCTCCTTCAGCACGGCATTCCCGATAGTTCCCTTTATGAACAGTATCGAGCATATAGGAAAGTTTCTGATCGTCACCGGGGTTGTCATCGCCGTTGTGGGCGTTCTTGTAGCACTTTCCGGAAAGATTCCAGGGATCGGGAGGCTTCCGGGGGATATTCTCATCCAGAAAAGAAATGTCACCATCTACTTCCCCCTGGCCACGAGCATCATCATAAGTCTTGTATTAACCCTCATCGTCTGGATTCTGGGGAGGAGATGATATGAGGTCACGCAAAGGGATAGGACAGCGTCTCGGTATTGTTGTTTTGTCTGCGTTTTTGATGATGCTCTCCGGCTCCTTCGCCGGGGCTGAGAACACCATCAGGGTCCTGATATCTGACGGGAAGAACTTCCATCTCCCCTCGAAGGATGAGCGGGTTGAGAGGCTGGGCAACAAAAAGGGTGATGTCCTGGTGAGCGGCCTGAGGTGCTCCGGATCCATCGAGGTCTGGAAGGGCGATGACGGGCTCTATATTGTGAATGAGCTCCCTCTTGAGGAGTATGTGAAGGGTGTCGTTGCCGGAGAGGTGGGTAAAAGCTGGGATATGGAGGCCCTGAAGGCCCAGGCGGTGGTGGCGCGGACCTATGCCCTGCACCAGAAGATGAACAGCGGTGAGAACAAGCTGCGGTATCATCTTACCTCATCGGTGATGAGCCAGGTCTACAAGGGCGGCCCTGTCCCTGAGCAGATAGCGAAGGCAGTGGATGCCACGCGCGGTGAGATCCTGACCTTTGAAGGAAAACCTATTATTGCATACTACCACTCCACCAGCGGAGGGATGACCGAGGACCCTGAGGAGGTCTTCGGCAAGAGCTACCCCTATCTGAAGCCGGTGAAGACCACATGCAGCCTTTCTCCTTATTACATCTGGGAAAAAAGGATTCCCCTCTCAGAGATCGGGCGTGCGGTGAAGCTCAACGGTATAGAGACGATCAGTATCGATTCCTATACCGTCTCGGGCCGTGTGAAGGCCTTCAGGTTTGTCTCCGGCGCAGGGGAGAAGCAGGTCCCTGCAAAGGATATGAGGAGGGACCTGGGATGGGAGCGGCTTCCCAGCACCCTCATCACCAGGATTGACCGCGATGGTGACGACTATATTTTTGAAGGCAAGGGATACGGACACGGCGTCGGGATGTGCCAGTGGACCGCCCTGGATATGGCAAAGGAAGGTCAGATGTACCGGGAGATCCTTGCCACCTTCTATCCCGGCACTACACTCCAGCTGAGCTCCCAGCTGACAAAGGCAGGCAAAAACTGATTCTGATGAAGACCGCTGACTTTCAGTTCCATCTCCCCAAAGAGCTTATCGCACTGCGTCCCTCTGAAAAGAGGGACCATTCACGCCTCCTTGTCCTGCACAGGGACGGATCAGTGGAGCACTGGCAGTTCTTCGAGATTCCCCGGTATCTGCGCGAGGGGGACATGATCATCGTGAACAACACAAAGGTCTTCCCCGCCCGTATTATGGGGGCAAAGCCCACAGGCGGAAAGCTGGACCTGCTGCTTATCCGTGAGGCCGATGGCCTGTCCACCTGGGAGGTCCTCTGCAGGGGGAGTTATGCAGGGCTGATCAGCCTGCCGGGAGGGGTGAAGGCTGAGGTCTGGTCAGAGGGCACAGGGACTGCTGAAGAACCGCCGAAGAGGTTCCTGAAATTCCTTGATGTTGAGCGAGAGGCAATCCTTGACCTCCTATGGGACTGCGGTGGAATGCCCCTCCCACCGTACATAGGGAGACTCCCTGATGAAGAGGACAAGCAGAGGTACCAGACGGTCTATGCAGAGCATCAGGGCTCTGTTGCAGCCCCTACAGCAGGGCTCCACTTTACGGAGGCGCTTATCCGGGAGATTGAGGAAAAGGGTGTCCTGGTTAGGCGACTGACCCATCATGTGGGACCTGGGACATTCAAACCCATCCGGGCAGAATCCCTCAGTGACCACCGCATGGACCGGGAAGAGTTTGAGATCCCCGTCTCTCTTCTTCAGGAGATCAGGGAGGTAAAGGCCGGGGGTAATCGGGTCATCACCGTGGGGACCACTACCACGAGGGCCATGGAAGGAGTTATGAGCGAACGCTGGTCAGGGACCAGGGAGAACGGTCTCATCAGGGGAGATACGGATATTTTCATCTATCCGGGATATAAGTTCAGGGTCTCTGACGGCCTTATCACGAACTTTCACCTCCCCTCGTCAACGCCCCTGATGCTTACCTCTGCATTCTGCGGTTTTGAAAAAGTCATGAAGGCATACCAGGAGGCTATAGCCCTCGGTTATAGATTTTTCTCCTATGGTGATGCTATGCTCATCTTAGAATAAGGGGCTGAGGAGGGTTCTACGCGGACCATTGAGATAGAGCTGGATGAGGAGAAGGAATACCCTTTTCTTCACGGGGGGATGGACAAGACCCTCAAGATCATAGAGACTTCCCTCAAGGTTGCCATAGCGGTCAGGGGCAACAGGATCTTCATTCAGGGCGAAAACGGCGGTGTCGAGAGAGCGGAAGGCCTTATCCAGGAGATACGCGAGGTCAACAGGGAGGGGTATATCCTCAGGCCTGAAGATGTGATCTACGCCGCCAGGGCAGCAGCCGA
>JBAZFD010000267.1:0-3672 GCA_041653575.1 Thermodesulfovibrionales bacterium | reverse complement strand
GACAGTTGCGATGATCTCGTCTGAGCTGCCCTTCTGGCGCGGGTTCTGCAGGCCCACCCTCCAGGGCTCTCCACCGGGTTTTCTCCCGAAGGCCTTTATGTCTCCGCCGATGGCGATGATCCCCGTCTTTATCCCTTCCCTCTTCAGTGCCGCCACTCCCTTGTCGGCGAGATACCCCTTCATGATACCCCCGAGATTTATCTCCATCCCCTTTCTGTCGAGGTACACGGTGGAACTGTCCCTGTCCATGATGATATGGCTGTATCCCACCCGCCGGAGCGCTTCCCTGAGCTTATCCGGATCGGGCAGAATCTTTTTCTGAAAATCCCAGAGGCTGATGACAGGTCCCATGGTCACGTCAAAGGCGCCGTCAGTGCTCCTGGCCATGAAGACCGCCTTGTCCACAAGCTCAAAGGTCTCGGCAGAGACCTTCACAGGCCCGACCCCGGCATTCTTGTTTATAACGGAGATCTCGCTCTCGGGAGCGTAATAGTTCAGGATGGCGGCTGCTCGCTCCATCTCCCTGAAGGCGCTGTTTATGGCCTTCCCTGCCTGCTCTTCTGAGCCGGAAGAGGCGGTGATGCTGACAATGGTATAGGGCGAGAGCCTTGTCTCCTTGAAGATCCGTTCTCTCTGCCCGCTGCAGGAAAAGCAGGCCAGAAGCAGGATCAGCAGGAGAAAGGGAAGGCGATTTCTCTGCATCCTCATTGAGCCAGCTTCTCCCTGAGGTATCTCCCGGTATGGGATTTCCGCTCCTGCGCCAGTTCCTCAGGCGTCCCCTTTGCCACAACCATTCCCCCCTCCTGGCCGCCCTCAGGGCCGAGATCAATGATGTAATCAGCCGACTTGATGATGTCCAAGTCATGCTCGATCACAACGACGGTGTTGCCCTTTTCAACCAGTCTATTTATAACATCCAGGAGTCTCTGGATGTCAACAAAATGGAGGCCTGTGGTGGGCTCATCGAGGATATAGAGGGTGTTTCCTGTGCCCCGCTTGCTCAGCTCGCGGGAGAGCCTGAGCCTCTGGGCCTCGCCGCCGGAGAGGGTGGTGGCCGACTGCCCCAGGGTGAGATAGCCCATACCCATCTCCTCAAGCACCTCCAGCCTCTGCCTGATGGGCGGGATGGGCCTGAAGAACTCCAGGGCCTCTGTTATGGTCATTGCCAGGACATCGGCAATGGTTTTTTCCTTGTATCGGATCTCCAGGGTCTCTTTGTTGTACCTCTTCCCTTTGCAGCTGTCGCAGGTGACGTAGACATTGGGGAGGAAATGCATCTCCACCTTTTTCAGTCCGTCACCCTGGCAGGCCTCGCACCGGCCCCCTGAGACATTGAAACTGAACCGCGAAGGGCTGTATCCCCGCACACGGGAATCCTCCAGAAAGGAGAAGAGCTCCCTGATGAAGGTGAATATCCCGGTGTAGGTGGCTGGATTGGACCGAGGCGTTCTCCCCAGGGGGGCCTGGTCTATGCAGATCACCTTGTCGATCTTGTCCATCCCCTCTATCTTTCTACACCTGCCCGGCACAACGCTGCTGGCATAGAGGTAGCGGGCCAGGTTCTTGTAGAGGACCTCAAAGACCAGAGTGCTCTTACCCGAGCCCGAGACCCCGGTGATACAGAGGAAAACCCCGAGGGGTATGGAGAGGTCGATCCCCTTGAGATTGAACTCAGAGGCCCCCAGGATGCGGATGAAATCCATGGGCTTTCTTCTCTGCGCAGGGAGAGGGATGGTGAGCCTCCCGCTGAGGTACCCCCCGGTGAGGGATGAAGGATTTGCCGTGATCTCTGCCGGAGCCCCGGAGGCGGTGATCCAGCCGCCGTTTTTCCCTGCTCCGGGCCCCATGTCAATGATGTAGTCGGCAGACCTTATGGTCTCCTCATCATGCTCCACCACAATGACGGTGTTGCCCGAGTCCCTGATAGCAACGAGGTTGTCCAGGAGCCTCCGGCAGTCCCTGGGATGGAGGCCGATGCTCGGCTCGTCCAGGACGTAGAGCACCCCGGTGAGGGAGGAGCCTATCTGGGTGGCGAGGCGTATCCTCTGTGCCTCCCCCCCTGAGAGGGTGAGTGAGGGCCTGTCCAGGGTGAGGTACCCGAGGCCTACCCTGTCAAGGAAGGAGAGCCTGTCCTTCACCTCCTTGAGGATTCTCCGTGAGATGGTCCGTTCCCTCTCGGTGAGATCAAGGCCTTCCACAAAACCTATTGCCTCAAGGACCGACATCCTGCTGAACCGTCCTATGCTGGTATCCCGGAGCCGCACGCTGAGGGCCTCTTTCCTGAGCCTCATTCCCTGGCAGTCGCGGCACAGCTCTCCGCGGGGCGGGTCTGCGCCCGGATCGTCTGAGGGCACGAGATCTTCCTCCAGTATCCCTTCCACTCCCAGGCCGTGGCACCGGGGGCAGGCGCCGTAGGAGCTGTTGAAGGAGAAGAGCCTGGGCTCTATCTCCGGGTAGCTGAGGCCGCATTGCGGGCAGGCCATGGTCCTGCTGAAGGGGATATCCTTGTTTTCATCAATGAGGTTGATGATCACCGTATCGGCGTACTTCAGGGATGTGTCTATTGCCTCTTTGATCTGTCTTTCCACCGAGTGCTTGATGATGAACCGGTCTATCACAATCTCTATGGTGTGCCTCTGCTGTTTCCTGAGGACAATATCCTGGGTGAGGTCCGCCATGGCGCCGTCTATCCTCGCCCGCACAAAGCCGTCCATCCTCATCTGCCTGAGCTCCTTCTTATACTCGCCCTTTCTGTCCCTGACAATAGGGGCGAGGACCTGTACCCTGCTCCCCCTGGGAAGTGCGAGGACGGACCTGAGGATGTTATGGAGGTCCTGGGTGCTGATCATGGAGCCGCAGTTGTAACAATAAGGGGTCCCGATCCTGGTGAAGAGAACCCTCATGTAATCGTAGATCTCGGTGATGGTGCCTACGGTGGAGCGGGGGCTTTTGGTGACCGTTTTCTGGTCAATGGCTATGGCAGGGGAGAGCCCTTCGATGGAGTCAACTTCAGGCTTCTGCATCTGTTCGAGGAACTGCCTGGCATAGGCGGAGAGGCTCTCCACGTACCGCCGCTGTCCCTCTGCATAGATGGTGTCCATGGCAAGAGAGGATTTCCCCGAGCCTGAAGGGCCTGTGATGACGGTGATTTTGTCGCGGGGGATGGAGAGGGTCAGACCCTTGAGATTGTGCTCCCGCGCCCCGCGGATAAGTATGAAATCCTGCATCCCTGTAGGATAACCGAAAATAAGGGATTCTTTCGACAGTCATCGTTCTGCAGGCTTATCCGGAAGGGGGCGATGCTCACCGCCCCCTCTGAGGCTGATCAGTGTGATCCGTGTATCAGGATGGGGAGGCAGCGGACGCAGGCGTACTTCTCCTGTCCCTCATGGATGCAGGGGATGTAGACCCTGTCCTTATCCGTTGCTCCGCAGACAAAGCACTTTACCTCCATCTCAGTTTCCTCCCATCTCATTGATTTCCTGCACCATCTTCTCAGGGTCCACATTGTGCATCATGGCGCCGAAGCTGATGGACTCCACCTTCATGCCCGGGCAGGTGAAACAGCCATTGCCGAAATACTTCTGAATGACCTTTGTGGCCTCCGGGTTATCCCTGATGAGATCGCCGATGACGGTATCCTTCGTGACCCTGCTTTTTGTTGCTTCCATG
>JBAZFD010000266.1:0-3702 GCA_041653575.1 Thermodesulfovibrionales bacterium | reverse complement strand
CAGGGAGAGCGCGATAAAATGGACCGGATGCTCGACCGGACCGACAAGATGATCTTCAACAAAAAGCACAACCGTATCGAGAGGGTCTATTAACCCTATTGCCATAAGGAGGTCATTGTGAGAAAAACTCTTATTTTTGTCCTGCTTTTGGGAACGCTCTTTTCCCTGCCTGCCTGTGCCGTCCGTGGCGGGGTGGTTGTGGAGGACAGATCCATGAGGGGCGCCATCCTTGAGAGGATACAGGACCAGCAGCAGAGGATCAATCAGGGGGTGAGGTCAGGCGAACTGACCCGCCGGGAGGCAGATGTTCTGCAGGACAACCTCGACTGGATCAGGAGGCGGTTCAACCAGATGAAGGCAGATGGATTGCTTACCCCACGGGAGATCGAGAGGCTTGATGAGATGCTCGACCGGAACTCCGCAATGATCTACAACAAAAAGCACAACCCTGCCAGAAGACTGTACTGACCATTTTCAACAAAAAGAGGGGGCCTTCATTGAGAAGGCCCCCTCTTTTTTGGTTCATTGCCTCGGCAATCTCCAGTGAATGGTCGGGGCGAGAGGATTCGAACCTCCGACCCCACGGTCCCGAACCGTGTGCGCTACCAGGCTGCGCTACGCCCCGTGCCGGATATAATAACACAAACCCTCCCATTTATTTAACCCCTCCCCCCTCCTGTTTATGTTTATCGTATATGCTTCTGTTTGGGGCTATAATTGTCAAAAAGGCAACTGCCGGACAAAAATGATATTTCGCTGAAAATAAAGGAGGCTTCCCATGGCACGCAAAATCTCTTCGACAGCAGGGTGATTCGGAGCCGGTGTCAGCAACACCGATAAAAGCAACAGTATCGTCCGGCTCTGGTTCTGGCTCAGGTATTGAAAGGACAGAGGTTCTGTACCGAGGTCTAAGGCGCTTACGGTGATGGCATTATCGCCGAGGACGAATATGTGAAGCAGGTGAAGACGTTCGTGTGATGAAGCGGAATCAGGAGCATATCGGCAGGTGCACTGTTTTGTTGATGCACAGGCTCTTGTTTCATAAACCCGACTGAACTGAATGGAGGGCAAAAATGGGCATGATCAAAGAGTTCAAGGAGTTTGCCGTAAAGGGAAATGTCGTTGATATGGCGGTGGGTATTGTCATCGGAGCCGCCTTCGGAAAGATTGTGTCATCCTTTGTGGCTGATGTCGTAATGCCCCCGGTAGGGATTTTGATTGGAGGCGTTGATTTTACAGACCTCGCTATCACCCTGAAGGCCGCCACTCCTGATGCCCCGGCTGTGGCGGTAAAATACGGCAGGTTCATCCAGACGCTGATTGACTCCACGATTATTGCCTTTGCGATTTTTCTTGCGGTGAAGGCAATCAATATGCTCAAGCGGAAAAAAGCGGAGACGCCCGCAGCGCCTCCTGCTCCCTCACAGGAACAACTGCTCCTGACGGAGATCCGCGACCTTCTCAAGGAGAGGCGATAGAGTCAAGAGAGAAAAAACTCTTCTTTCAGGCCTCCGGCGATGCTGATCGGTAACGAAGGGTAAGACCTTTCAGGAAATTCCTCAGAAGCTGGTCGCCGCAGTCCTTGTAGTTCTTGTGCCCTTTCTTCCTGAACAGGGCGGTGAGTTCGGCTTTTGATATAGCCATGCCGCCCAGCTTCAGCATTTCGATCATATCATTCTCATACAATTCAAGGGCAATCCTGATTTTTTTCAGGATCACATTGTTCGTCAGGGAAGAATCTGTTTTTCCGGGCTGATCCGGCTTATCCTCTTTCCTGCCTCTTTTATAAATAATCAGACCATCGAGAAAATGTTTAAGGGAATCCTTGCTGCAGGCAGTAAACCCCTCTTCATCATCCCTTTTCAGAAGACCTGACAATTGAGCCTGGTCAATCTCCAGACCGGACAACCCGAATATTTCGGTTATCGTTGAATCGTTTAAATCCAGGGCATACCGCAATCTTCGCATAATATCATTGTTCGTCATTATCAACTCCTGAGGGTATTTTCCCGGACTGCTGCTGTCCGGCCAGCACGGTTCTGACATGACGCCACAACTCATCCCTGCCTTCACCGGTCTCGCTGGAGTAGACAAGAGCGGGAACGGAAGAAGGAAGATTCAGGCCTTTGCGGATCGCTGCAATATGGGCAGAACGCCTGCCCCGGCTGATCTTGTCGGCCTTCGTCCCCACGATGACATAGGGAATATTGAGCCCTGAAAGCCATGCTGAGGCGTCGCGGTCATTTTTCATGGGCTCATGCCGCAGGTCAATGAGGTGCACAATAAGGGCAAGCTTGTCCCGGTTCTGGAGATAGTTCACGATAAAATCGCGCCACTCCCTGCGTTTTCCCTGTGATGCAGCCGCATAGCCGTATCCGGGCAGGTCAACGAGGTACATCTGTTCATTGACTGCAAAAAAATTAATCGTCTGCGTCTTTCCCGGCTGGCTGCTGGTCCGCGCCACTGTGCGGCGTGAGCACAACGAGTTGATCAGCGATGATTTACCTACATTGGAGCGTCCGGCGAGCACAATCTCGGGATATCCGGTAGAAGGGTACTGCTTCGGCCCAACAGCGCTTACGCTGCACTTCACTGAAATAATTTTCATCTTTCTTCCTTGTCTGCGTCTGAAACAACTATCCGGTATTGTACCACGACGCCGGGGCAAAGGAGAAAAAGCGGCTCCGGGCAAGAAAGAGCCGATCTTAATAGTGGCTACTGTGCGTTGGGGATAAAGAGCTGGTTGCCGTTTTTGTCCTTGTAAGAGCCGATCGTCTGCTGCCCCTCCTTTGAGATGAGCCAGTTCACGAAATCCATCGCCTCCTTATGCTTCACATGGGGATTTTTCCGGGGGCTCACAGCCATAACGCCGTACTGATTGAAGAGGAGACTGTCCCCTTCGAGAACGATTATCATCTCAAGCCTGTCCTTGTCCTTCGTGGCAAGCCAGGTCCCCCTGTCCGTGAGGGTATAGGCCCTTTTCTCATCTGCTATCCTCTGGGTCTTCTCCATGCCCTGTCCGGCCTCAAGGTACCAGGCCTGTCCTTTCGGCGCTATCCCTGTTTTTTTCCAGAGGGAGAGTTCCTTTGTGTTCGTCCCTGAATTATCAGCGCGGGAAACAAAGGAAAAGCCGCCTGCTGCAATCCGCTTCATGGCCTCTGAAGCCGACTTCATGCCTTTGATCTTCGCGGGGTCATTCACCGGGCCGATGATGACAAAGTCGTTGTACATCACGTCATGCCTGTTGACGAAATACCCCTCTTCCACCGCCTTCAGCTCCTGCTCTCTGGCGTGAACAAAGACCACGTCCGCATCCCCTCTCTTTCCTATCTCAATGGCAGCCCCTGTGCCCACTGCAACCACATCCACCTTGATCCCAGTCTTTTTCTCGAAGAGAGGAAGGATGTAGTCGAAGAGACCTGAGTTCTGGGTGCTAGTAGTCGAGGCGCACCTGATCCTGGTCTCTGCAAAGACAGATGAGGCGATCAAAAGGGTCAATACTGCTGCAAGGGCTGCAACGGCCTTCAGTGTCATGATATTCCTCCCTGTTGTTCCGGTTCTTTTTTGTCTTCTGTTACAGAGGGCACGGCGTCGGGATAAAAGAGACGCCTGCCCTTTTTTGCGTGCCGCGCAATAAGCCTCTGACCTTCTGGTGATGTGACAAAGGCAATGAAGTCCATCGCCTCACGGTATTTTACCTGG
>JBAZFD010000265.1:0-3637 GCA_041653575.1 Thermodesulfovibrionales bacterium | reverse complement strand
ATTCAAGCCTCTTCTCCCTATCCTTCCTTACCTGAGGGATAGGGAGAGCTTTTCCCTGGAATTTTATCTGCTCCCGGAGATGAAAAGGGCAAAGAAGAGGGGGCCTGTGGAGCCCCCTGGTAAGTGTGTTGCCGAATGGAAGGGTGTGAGGTCTATGAACGGCAACAACCGTCAGCGGTACCTTCGGTCAAAATCTCTTCTGTCTCTGTCCCATCTTGTATCGTCGTCACGTTTTTCTCTTCTGATGTGTCTTTCCAGCCTGCTGAGGTCCCGATGTATCCTGTCCCGTTCCCTGGGGCTGAGGTCCCCGTCGGATCTCATGCGGTCAATCCTGTAGAGAATCCTGTCCAGCTCTCCCCGGAGTCTCCCCGCTTCATGCCTTGTAAGAGTTCCCCGGTCAATACCCCTTTCAATGCTGGCCCTTGCGTCATGGATTCTGGCGCGTATTCCTCCCCGCCAATCTCCCCGCTGAGCATCGCTTATTGCGAAGGTTCCCAGCAGCATTACTGCACACAATAAAGCCATTCCCAGTTTCTTCATATCCGGCCTCCTTTTGTAGTATCCGTACGGCCCACAAAGCAGCCCTCCCATTACGTCTATAGATTTACATATTTGGCTGAGGCTGTCAAGATTGCCTATCCTATTCAGAGAATAGAATGCTGAAAAGGGAGGAGTTTTGCAGGAAGGGGAGGGCTGTCCAGGGAGCCTGACACCCACCTTTAGAGAGGAAAAAAGGCCCCCACTCTTGAAAAGTGGGGGCCTTTCGGTGCTCAGTTCTATCGGGCTGTCTGTTTCTGGGCCACCTGGACCCTGATGGTTGCTCTTTCGAGGGCTGCGTTGGCCCGGGAGAAGTCTGTCTCCTCCGCCCTTCTCAGCCTTTCCTCAGCCCTCTGCATGGCTGCCCGTGCCCTTTCAACATCGATGTCCTCAGCCCTCTCAGCGCTGTCCGCAAGAACGATCACCCTGTCTGCCGAGACCTCTGCAAATCCTGAGTTGACGAAGATGAACTTCGTCTCCGTCCCTTTTTTGCAGATGAGCATCCCTATCTTGAGGCTCGTGATGAAAGGGACATGGCCGGGGAGGACGCCGAACTCTCCCTCGCTCCCTGCTGCTGTCACCTCATCCACATCGTCGCTGAACACGAGACCGGTGGGGGTGACGATGTCAAGTTTCAAGGTGTTTTCCATGGCTACCTGCTCCAGCCCAGCTTCCTTGCCTTTTCTTCCGCCTCGTCGATGGTTCCCACCATGTAGAAGGCCTGCTCGGGCATGTCGTCATACTGACCTTCTGCAATGGATGAGAATCCCTTGATGGTGTCTTCCAGCTTCACGTACTTGCCGGGAGTTCCTGTGAAGACCTCAGCCACGTGGAAAGGCTGGCTCAGGAACCTCTGGATCTTTCTTGCCCTTGAGACGGTGAGCTTGTCGTCTTCCGAAAGCTCCTCCATACCGAGGATGGCGATGATGTCCTGGAGCTCCTTGTATCTCTGGAGGATGGACTGTACCCTTCTGGCGACAGCGTAGTGACCCTCGCCGATGATGCGGGGATCGAGCGCCCGTGATGTGGAGTCGAGGGGGTCCACAGCAGGGTAGATGCCCAGCTCAGAGATCTGACGGGAAAGAACGACTGTACCGTCGAGATGGGTAAAGGCTGTGGCAACCGCTGGGTCTGTAAGGTCGTCGGCAGGGACGTAGATCGCCTGCATCGAGGTGATAGCCCCCTTGTGTGTTGTGGTGATTCTTTCCTGGAGGGCGCCCATGTCTGTGCCGAGGTTGGGCTGATATCCCACGGCTGAGGGCATCCTGCCGAGGAGGGCCGAGACCTCTGATCCTGCCAGGGTGTATCTGAATATGTTGTCGATGAAGATAAGAACGTCCTGGCCCTGGTCCCTGAAGTATTCCGCTGTAGTGAGGGCGGTGAGGCTGACCCTCAGCCTTGCTCCGGGGGGCTCGTTCATCTGGCCGTAGATGAGGGCAACGTTCTTAAGAACGCCGGACTCTTTCATTTCACGGTAGAGGTCGTTACCTTCCCTCGTTCTTTCTCCCACACCGGCAAAGACCGAGACGCCGCCGTGCTTCATGGCGATGTTGTGGATCATTTCCATGATGACGACGGTCTTGCCCACGCCTGCGCCGCCGAACATGCCCATCTTGCCGCCCCTGACAAAGGGTGCGAGGAGGTCAAAGACCTTAACGCCTGTCTCAAAGACCTGGGTGACCGGCTCCTGCTCGGTGAACTCAGGGGCAAGCCTGTGAATAGGCCACCTGGCCTCTGCCTCGATGGGGCCGAGCTTGTCATAGTCGCCGCCCACAACGTTCATGATCCTGCCGAGGGTGCCTTTGCCCACAGGAATAGATATCGGCAGACCGCTATCTATGACCTTCATGCCGCGCACGACGCCGTCTGTAGTCTGCATGGCAATGGTCCGGACCCTGTTGTCTCCGAGATGGGTAGCCACCTCAAGGGTGATGTCGAGAGCCGGGGTCCCCTTTGCGGGATCTCCGGCTGATTCTATCTTCAAGGCGTTCAGGATTGCCGGGAGTTCACCCTCAAACTCCACATCGACAACCGCGCCGATCACCTGCGAAACCTTACCTTCCTTCATTCTCCTATCCTCCTGTCTCCATAGTAGGACAACATTGTCATCGTGATCTCCAGGAATCCTCTATGAGCCCTTCAGGGCCTCGACACCGCCGACGATGTCCATCAGCTCCTTGGTAATGGCAGCCTGTCTGGCCTTATTGTACTGCAGGGTCAGCGCCCCGATCATGTCATTTGCCGCCTTTGTGGCGTTTTCCATAGCCGTCATCCGTGCCGCCTCTTCAGAGGCCTGGGACTCAAGGAGAGCCCTGAAGACCTGGATGTCCAGGTTTTTGGGGACGATTTGATCGAAAATAGCCTGCTGGGAAGGCTCACAGAGGAATTCTGCCCTTTCAGTCTCTGCCTCTCCCTGTCCGTGAGCAACGGAGGTTAGAGGGAGCAGTCTGGTCTGTGAGACCTTCTGCACCAGGGCAGATCTGAATTCGTTGTACACCAGGACGACCTCATCAAAGGCCTCGCTGGTATACCCTTCAATGATCTCGCGGGCGATCTCCTGGGCGTTCAGGTATACAATCCTTCCGGAGAGTCCCTGCCAGGATTTTCTGACCTCCATTCCCCTTCTCCTGAAGAGGTCTGTGGCCTTTTTCCCTATGGCGGTGATGGTCACAGCCACCCCCGCCTTCTGATAGTCCGAGATAAGCCTGACAGCCGCCTTCATGACGTTCGTATTGAAAGCGCCGCAGAGGCCCCTGTCGCTGGTCAGGACCACCACCTCCACGGTCCTGACAGGCCTCATCTGCATGAGGGGATGGCCTGTGTCCACAGAACCGGAGAGGGAGGCGAGGACAGAGGCCATTTTATCGGCATAGGGCCTCATCTCCATCATCCTGCCCTGTGCCTTCCTGAATTTGGCGGCAGAGACCATCTTCATCGCCTTTGTGATCTGGCGGGTGCTCTTGACCGAGGTGATTCTCTTTCTGATGTCTTTTAAACCAGCCATTATCTACCCCTCGTCCGCCGCTCAGGCGACGAAACCTTTCTTGAACTCTGCTATCGCTTCTGTGAGCTTTCCCTTCACGCTGAAGCGATAGCAGAG
>JBAZFD010000264.1:0-3720 GCA_041653575.1 Thermodesulfovibrionales bacterium | reverse complement strand
CCGGGGAGCTGTCTCAGCCCGGGGAGCTGCTCATCTTTTCCGACTCCTACCAGATTGCAAGCGAACTGGCCTTTTATCTGGAAGGTCAGCCGAGGACATACTGCATCAACCTGGGCAGGAGGATGAACCAGTATGACCTCTGGCCTGACATGAACAGCGCGGTAGGGGCGGCAAAGGGGATATTTGTTCGCGATGGTGATGCTGTCTTACCCGAAGAAGTGCGGGATGCCTTCGGGAGGTGCGAGAAGAGGGTTGTTCAGATCAACGACAAAGGCAGGCGCCTCAGGGAGTATTCCCTCTTCATCTGTTATAATTTCAGGGGCCTGAAGGCCCGGCGACCTGCGACGTATTAGGAGAAAAGGATGACGGTTTCAGTTGTGATTCCCCTCTATAATGAAGAGGAAAATGTGCAGCTCCTCCATGAGAGACTGACGGAGGTGGTTGAGCAGATCCCCGGCGGATACGAGATCATTTATGTAGATGACGGCAGCTCCGATAAAACGCTGAAGCTCCTTGAGGAGATCCAGCAGCGGGACAGTAATGTGGTCGTCCTCAGCTTCAGACGGAACTTCGGCCAGACAGCAGCCTTCGCAGCAGGCTTCGATTTTGCCCAGGGAGATCTGGTGGTCACCATGGACGGAGACCTCCAGAATGAGCCGAAGGACATTCCGAGGTTCCTTGAGGCCCTGGAGGACTGCGATCTGGTGACAGGATGGAGGAGGGACAGGAAGGATCTGTTCCTGTCGAGAAAGCTTCCCTCTAAGATCGCCAACTGGCTCATCGGCAGGGTGACAGGGGTAACGATCCATGACTACGGCTGCTCTCTCAAGGCCTACAGACGTGATGTGGTGAAGAATCTGAGGCTCTACGGTGAGATGCACCGGTTTATCCCTGCTGTGGCCAGCTGGTACGGCGTAAAGATAAAAGAGATTGAGACCACCCACCATCCAAGGCTCAGGGGGAAGTCGAAGTACGGAATCTCAAGGACCATAAAGGTGATCCTTGATCTCATCACCGTGAAGTTCCTCCAGAGTTTTTCCACAAAGCCCATACAGTTCTTCGGCCCCATGGGCATGATCCTCGGGCTTGCAGGTTTCGGGATCTCCTCCTACCTGGTCATGGAGAAGCTCTTCACCGGGGCCGACATAGGCGGAAGGCCTCTCCTTCTCCTCGGGGTGCTCCTGATCATTGTAGGTGTGCAGTTCGTGGGAATGGGGCTCCTGGGTGAGATGCTGGTGAGGGTCTACCACGAGAGCCAGCAGAAGCCGATCTATCATCTCAAGAAGATCCTCGGGAAATGAACAGGGGGACTGAAGGCCCGCAGGTCAGGGCCTCCCGTCCCGGCGGAAAGGCGGTGCTCCTGGCCAAGGCGGTCATCAGCATTGCCATCCTCCTCTTCCTCCTCTCGCAGATGAGGCTGGATGAGCTCGGCGCAGCCATGAGGCAGCTGAGCCCCTGGGCCTTCACAGCCGCAGTCGGTCTTTACCTCTTTGCCTCCTGGCTTTCGGCCCTCAGGTGGGGACTCCTTATCCCCCATCCCTTTACACAGAGGAGGCTTTTTTCCCTCTACATCATCGGCTCTTTTTTCAATACCTGTATGCCGGGGACGATCGGCGGCGACGCAGTGAAGGCCTACTACCTCGGGCAGGAGCTGAAGGAAAGGGGCGAGGAGGGTCATGCCGCTGTGGCTGTCGCCTCGGTATTCATGGACAGGTATATCGGGCTGGCAGCGCTGCTCTTTATCCCCGTGGCTGTCATGCCCCTGGGGCTTCCCTTTCTGGAGACGATACCGGGAGGATTGCCGGTGAAATGGCTCCTTCCTCTCACCTTCGGCTCTTTTCTCGTCCTCACCTTCATCCTCTTCAGGATCAAGCTGGGCGCAAGGGTGAGGTTCCTCCTGAAGGTCTATGACTACCTCCATCATTACCGCTCCCAGGCAGGCATCCTTGTGCGTTCTTTTTCCTATTCAATCATTATTCAGCTCTCGGGCATCCTCGCTGTCTATACCCTTGCCAGGGGGATGGGGATTGATGTGGGCCTTGTCTCCCTCCTCATCTTTGTCCCCCTCATCATCCTCATCACCATACTGCCTGTCTCCATTTCAGGGATTGGGGTGAGGGAAGGGGCCTTCGCCTTTTTCCTGGGAAGCCTTGGCGTGCCTTCTTCCCTGGCGGTATCCCTCTCCCTTATCTGGTTCCTCTCCGTCGCCGCGGCGAGCCTCTGGGGTGTGGCTGAATACTGGCGGTATCGCCAAGGAGCAGGTGGAAGGGAGCAGGGGCAGGGGTGATATAATACCTATTGTTTTTTTGGGATGACCGGAGTAACTCTATTCTGAAAGATTGAAGAAGGAATAAACGCAGTGTATAAAGAACAGGATTTTGATGTTATTGTTGTCGGCGCGGGACATGCAGGCTGCGAGGCCGCACTTGCCGCAGCCCGCATGGGGCTTGAGACCTGCATCTTCGCCATAAACCTCGACACCATCGCCCAGCTCTCCTGCAACCCCGCCATAGGCGGTCTTGCAAAGGGCCATCTCGTGAGGGAGATTGACGCCCTTGGCGGGGAGATGGCTCTTGTCACCGACAGGTCGGGCATCCAGTTCAGGATGCTGAACCTCTCAAAGGGGCCTGCTGTCTGGTCCCTGAGGGCACAGGCAGACAGACTCCTCTACCGATCGAATATGCGGCAGTCCCTGGAGAGGCAGGAACGGCTTACCATCAAGCAGGGGATGGTGGAGAGGATAGAGACAAAAGACGGCAGCGTGACCGGTGTTGTCACCTCTCTCGGTGTTCTTTACGGCGCGCGGGCGGTGATCGTCACAACAGGGACCTTTCTCAAGGGGCTCATCCATGTGGGGCTTGAGAGCTTTCCGGCAGGGAGGGCAGGGGAGTTCCCCTCGGTGAACCTCTCCGATTCCCTGAGCTCCCTGGGGCTGCGGCTCGGCAGGCTGAAGACAGGGACGCCGCCGAGGCTGGACGCCAGGAGCATAGATTTTTCAAAGACCACTCCCCAGTGGGGCGATGAGCCTCCTATCCCCTTTTCCTATGCAACGGAGCGGATCACCAATCCCCAGCTCCCCTGTTATATCACCTACACCAACAATGAAACCCATGAGATCATCCGCAGCGGCCTTGACCGGTCCCCCCTGTACAGCGGGAGGATAAAGGGGATCGGCCCCCGGTACTGCCCTTCCATCGAGGACAAGGTGGTGAGGTTCTCAGACAAGGAAAGGCACCAGGTCTTTCTTGAGCCCGAGGGACTGGAGACCACAGAATATTACGCCAACGGCATATCCACGAGCCTCCCCTATGATGTCCAGGTCAGGTTTGTCAGGTCCATCCCCGGCCTTGAAAAGGCTGAGATCATGAGGCCTGCCTATGCCATAGAGTACGACTTCGTCTATCCCACCCAGCTCAGGCACAGCCTGGAGACAAAGGCAGTGGAGGGGCTCTTCCTCGCCGGCCAGATCAACGGCACTTCGGGGTATGAGGAGGCTGCCGCTCAGGGGCTTATGGCAGGGATCAACGCTGGCCTGAAGCTGAAGGGACAGGAGCCCCTGATCCTCGGAAGGGATGAGGCCTACATCGGTGTTCTCATTGACGACCTGGTGACAAGGGGGACCTCTGAGCCTTACCGGATGTTCACTTCCAGGGCAGAGTACAGGCTTCTCCTGAGGCACGACAACGCAGATCTCAGGCTCAGGGAAAAGGGTTTCAGAGC
>JBAZFD010000263.1:0-3737 GCA_041653575.1 Thermodesulfovibrionales bacterium | reverse complement strand
GGCCTCATGATGTCGAGGTCGTAGTGCGGAATGATTTTGAAGAGGTCAAGCACCTGATCGAGCATCTGCCGGTGTTGGGCGGTAACGCAGACCCGGCTGTCAAAACGGTCCGGAAACCTTGAAAGCGCCTTGATTACAGGAGCCATCTTAATCGCTTCAGGCCGGGTTCGGAAAACAATGAGAATGTTATTTGGCATCGTTGAAAATGAACGCCGTGAAAGAGAAGGAGCGGCTTCTATGCCTGAGGCCGGTCTTTAATCCTGATACTTTTACACGACACTTTTTTTCCGCTGTCTGCCTGCCTGACAGCTCCGCCCTCTCAGTTACATGCCCATCTTCGGCACCTAAGAATAAACAATGGGTTGAGCGGGACGGCTAAACTTACAAACCTGACCGGAGAGTTTACACGCCCTGCTCAACAGCAATTGTCTTGTCATGATGCATATCGATTGCGAAAATCAAATCCTGTTGTAATGCAAAAACTTTTTAACCGGTACCTGTCAGTATTTACAGATAGGTATCCATCATTTTTTGTTGACAATGTTTCATTTTTGTAGCAATTTTAAAGTTTGCTCAACTTTTGTATTTCCAAAGAATAGACTAAGATGAGGGCTGTGTCAAGGGGTTTTTCATTATTCAACTCACTCTACATCTTTGTGGTGGAAGGTGCATTTTTTCTTGACAGTTCACCTGATAGGTGATATAAGTTAGACGTCTTGTATTGTAGTTTGTAATAGTATCTCAAGCATTTTAGACGGGGGCACGGGCCGACAGGATTGCAAATCAGCAGGCCCGTTGACGCACAGCTGAACAGATGTGAAGTCAAAAAGGAGGATACTATGAGGAAAGGAATGAAAAAGGCATTTTCCATTGTTTGCACTATAACGATCCTCGCCTTCGGAACAGCTTCCTTTGCCCTTGACAGGCCAGCCGCAGTCCTCGGGGATGTGGTGGGCAACGGAAAGGCGGAGCTGAAGGGTGGCGTGGGGAACTGGATGTCCGTCGAGGGCAGGTCCTTTCCCGTTGTTGACGGTGCCAGCCTCAGGTCAGGCGAGGGGAGCGCATCAATGGTCATGAGGGACAGGGTGAAGATGCAACTGGGCAGGGACTCCGAGGCGACCGTCCACGGCAGTGTGGGCGCGTACTCCATAATGCTCGCAAAGGGAAGCCTGGGCTTCAGTGTCCCCAGGGGGATTTCCTTCACTGTCACGACGCCAACATCAGTTGTCCAGGTCCCTACCAGCGCTGGCCCGATCCAGAAAGTGAGTCATGCGGCGCCTGACAGCGTGCGCGGGATGGTGATCTTCGACGGCAAAGGGACAAAGGTAGTATCCGTAAGCGGTGACCTCATGGTGAAGGACCTTTCAGGAACAGGGCATCAACTGCTCGCAGCGGGCGACTCCCTCTATCTCGACAGCCGAGGAGCAAGTGCCGTTGTTCCCGTTCAGCTCAACGGCGGGGGCGAGAACGGGGACAACGGATCTAACGACACCAATGCCCTGTTGACTGGAGGCATCATGGCAGGCCTGACTATCGGCGGTTTCCTCGCTGTGGACAGCGGGTTCAACGGAGGTGGAGGGCAGCCAGCCAGTCCCTCTGTTCCGTAACCTCAGGAGCCCACAGGGAGGGGAGGCCATTCTCCCCGCCCTCCCCACAACCTCAAAGGAAGGATGTATGACAAGGTTTCAATCCGCAACAATACACCTCTGTGTTTTTTTCTCCCTTTTCGTAATAGGTCACGCGGGCGCCCAGGAGGCTGACACTCCGGCAAGCCCGCAGGCTGACTCGCTGCTGAGACCTGCGCAGGCTCAGCATGTTGACCCCAATGCGGATTACGTTATCGGCCCTGAGGACCTCCTGGAGATTGAGGTCTTTCAGGTGGAGGAGCTGAAAAAGAGAGTGAGGGTGAGCTCCCAGGGATACATTGCCCTTCCCCTTGTAGGGCAGATACAGGCGAAGGGGCTGACGCCAACGCAGCTTGAAAGGGAGATTGCCGCCCGCCTGGATAAATACCTGCAGGACCCTATGGTGAGTGTCTATGTGGCTGAGTACAAGGGCCAGAGGATAAGCGTGATCGGGGCGGTGAGGAACCCCCAGGTCTATGCGGCGAGCGGCCAGAAGTACCTTCTTGATATGCTCTCCGTGGCGGGCGGTGTTACCGGCGGCAGTGAAACCTGCTACATCCTGAGACCCTCCCTTGGAGAGGATGGGAAGCTCAAGACAGAGACCATTGTCATTGACCTGAAGGAGCTTTTCGAAAAGGGCAACATAGGACTCAACGTCCCGATCTTCGGAGGGGATGTGATCAATGTGCCTTCAGGCGGGGTGGTCTTCGTGGATGGCGCAGTGAACAGGTCCGGGGCCTTCCCCATGCAGGGGAGCAAGACCACTCTGATACAGACCCTCGCCATGGCCGGGGGGGTAAGGTTTGAGGCCTCCTCTGACATAAAGATATTCAGGGATAACGGCTCGGGCCAGAGGGATATCATCAGTGTTGATTATGGCGACATCAAGGACGGCGAGAGGGAGGACATCTGCCTGAAGGATAAGGACATTATCATGGTATCCACAAGCGGGATAAAGAACTTTTTTAACAGCATCTTCCACTTCAGCGGCTCTGTGCCTCTCGGCGGAGGAGCCATGAGCCTTGGACGGTAGATCGTGAAGAGTGAGGCAATGCCGGGCTGTCATCCTCCGGCTTGACCGGGGGATCCAGGCTTCTTGTCAGGCTTGCTTCCTCTGGATTGAAGAAGAGTGAACCCGCATGTTGTATAAGCAGGAAGGGCAGACATGCCTCAAAGCCTTTACAAAGCGATGAGATATTGTGAATTGGTTTCAGCAGTTTACTCGAACACTACAGGTGTGTTTTTCAAGTTAAGACTTCACGTGTGGTCTGGAGATACTTCATGGTATCGCAGGTAAAGCCTTTGAGGCACATCTGCCCCTCCTTGCAGGGCAATTTTTATACAACGTTAAGGTGAAGAGTAAAAGATACGGAAGGTGAGATGATGATTGATGATATGAACGGCAGGGAGAAGCAGTCGAGGCGGGAGATCCAGAGGGTGGAGGACTATCCCCTCGCCTCTCCCATGGATTATCATTACCAGGAGGAGGAGCCCCATCTGAGGGACTACCTCTCCGTCCTCATGAGGAGAAAGTGGATCGCCCTCGTCTTCTTCGTTGTTGTGGTGACCTCTGTAACGATCGGGACCTTTCTGGTAAAGCCTGTGTACAGGTCAACTATCACCCTCAAGGTAGACAAGGAGACGCCCAACATCTTCCAGGAGAAGAGCACGCCCATGCTCATCCTCATGAACGAGAACGACTTCGAGACGCAGAAGAGGACCCTCCAGAGCAGAAGCCTTGCGGTCCACGCGATCAGGTCCATGGGGCTGGCGGACAACCCGGAGCTCACCGGCAAAAAGAGCGGTCCAAGACAGCCTGCCGGAGCTGGTAATGAGGAGGCTGCGATTGACAACGGCGTCATCGCGAGCTTTCTCTCACGGATCACGGTGCAGCCGGTCAGCGATTCCAGGCTCATACAGGTGAGCTTCGATAGTACCAGCCCCCAGCTTTCCGCCTCAGTGGCCAACGGTATCGGGAAGGCCTTCATGGAGCACACCATGAAGAGCAAGTTCGACGCCACGCAGCAGGCGAGGGACTGGCTGGAGAAGCAGATGGAGGAGATGAGGGCCAAGGTAGAGAGAGCAGAGGAAGCTCTCAACAGGTATGCCGCT
>JBAZFD010000262.1:0-3743 GCA_041653575.1 Thermodesulfovibrionales bacterium | reverse complement strand
TGGTGCTTGAAAAGGAGACGACAAGAGTGCCAGACAACAGTCCGAAAAGCGCTCCTCCTGCAAGGGTCATGACCGCTGCGCCCGGCAGAGAGAGGGATGTCACGACAATATAGATCCCGGCATAGGCCAGGATTACGGCCAGCCTGTGTTCTGCATAGAGAAGGGCAAATTGCTCCTTAGATGCCTTTATGTAGTCCAGTGTCAGAAACTGGCCGAGATTGAAGAGTTTAAAGGCAGCCACCGCCACCAGGACAATAACAGCTATGAGGATCTTCTGAGAGCGCTTCCCTTTCATGCCCTTTTTATTATCCATGCTGTTTTTCTCCTCTTACGGACAGATCAATGGCTGCCATGACCGCAACACCCCAGAGCCCGCTGTTCTGATCTTCGATCAGCCGCACAGGTATATTCCTGAGCAACTGCCCCATGGTATCGGAAGCGTAGAATTCTTCTGTGAAGGCATCATGGGTCAACAGTCCCGGATTCTTTGCAGCGATCCCTCCTGCGATATACAGACCTCCCAGGGCGAGTGTTTCAAGGGTAAAGTTTCTGCATGCCCTGCCATAAAACCGGGACGCCCAGCTGAGTGTTTCAGGATAGGCTGCAAAACTCTCTGCCACTTCGCGCGGATCAAGACGCTCACCGGTGAGAAACTGGTGAAGGGCTCTCAGTCCACTGCCGGAGACGACGTGATTGCAGGTGACCCGTGCAAGTCTTTTCTCTCTCGTCAGGAACTCCATAAATTCGTATTCCCTTGAGGTCACAAAGGGAAAATCGGCGTGGGCTCCTTCGGACGGCAGGACGCGATAACTTCCAGGACTGTCAGGGACAAGAAGGGCCTTGCCTAATCCCGTTCCTGCTCCGATCACAGCGACTGTCGCATCCTCATCAGCTGAACCGGCAAGGATTTCACGCGCAGCCTTACCCACCGGGGACAGGCACGAATAGGCCTGTGCCACAAAGTCATTGATGAGAAAGACGCGCTTAAGTCCGAACTCCTCTCTGTACCGAGAGATATCAACACTCCAGGGTATCAGGGGCGGGGAGCTCCTGACATTCTGCTCAATAGGGCCTGCTATAGCGATTCCGACAATGTCCGCTGCCTCCGGATTGAGAGGAAAACCTTTTAATTTCAGGCTTTCAAGAAGATCCGCAAAGGATTTTGCCTCAGTGGTTTTCAGCCACACATCGGAAATAAGGGTGAGATTGCCGTCAGCATCAGACGAGAAAAAGGCAAAACGGCTGTTTGTGCCGCCGATATCGGCGGCGAGGATAGTTTTGGTTCCTGACCTGAGATTGTCTGTCTTGCCTGTCATAGACCTCACTGCCGGCTTTTGCTGCCTTTCATGGCATGCCTGTTCATCTTGAATTATTCAAGGATAGAGACGTGCTACAAATGTATCAGAAAAAGAAGCCAAATAACGTAAGGGATATTACATGAACTGCTGATCAGCTCTTCTCCTTCGGACCGCCATAGACCCAGTCTTTCCTCCTGCTCATAAGCTCCCTCAGATCCATGCGTATCTCTTCAGGCGTGGGCCTGCCGAGGTACCACCAGCCGTTATAGATTTTGTGGATTGTGCGGTCGTGGTCGAGGATGAAGGTGTAGGGTATATAAATCTCACCGTGCGCCTTGTCCGTGGTGTCCACCATATCGAGCTCGTGAAGGAGCTTCCGGTCAGTGTCCATGAGAAAGGGCCAGTCAGCGCCGAGGGCATCGCGCGTCTCGTTCGTGTTCATCCTGTTGTCGACGGACACGGAGATCATGTGACAGTAATTGACCCGAAATTCGGGCTGCAAATGAGCAACATAGTTCGTCAACTGACGACGGTCTTTCGGGCAGAAATAGCCCCTGCCGAAGATCAGCACCCCGGGGAACCCCCTCAAAAGCTGCGAGAGCTTTTTCGTCTCTCCGGTGTGGTCAGGCAGCTCAAAGTCGGGGAACTTATTGCCTGGCTGCAAATCAGCGCGCATCGGGTAACTCATGGTGCACCTCCTTTTGTGTTGTTCATCCCGATAGCAGGGGCTGTCTTTTCGGGGAACGCCTTTGACAAATGATATCACAAAAAAAAGACTCATCCCGAAATGACATCTCACATAAAAGCCGGAAGAGCAGGAAAATTCCGGCCTGGCAAAAAGACTGGAACGGTCAAGAGAACCGCTAAGGGAGCCTCGCTACCTGTTCAGAGGCAGGAAAAACGTGATAAAATCGTTGAACGGCTGTCTTTCACGAGGCCATCATCACGGAGAACGATAAAAAAAGGGTGCTGCAGTCCGTATTCAGAGGCCTGATGGTGTGAGCCTTGTGATATTTCACTTCTACAAGAGGTGTTTCATTGAAAGCTGATCAGAAAGAAAAACGCGCCCTCTGCGGCATCTGTCCTGCCGGATGCTGGGTGGCTGTAACATACGACGCTGAGGGCAGGATTCAGACGGTCCGGGCGGACGAGGGCTCGGAGCTCGGCATGATATGCAGGCTCGGCGAGCAGTCTGCTGATATAGTCTATTCAGAGCACCGCCTCAGATATCCCATGAGGAGGAAGGGGCCAAAGGGGAGCCTTGAGTTTGAGAGGATATCCTGGGACGAAGCCTATGAGACCATAGTCAACAGGCTGAAGGGCATTCAGGCTGAGTACGGGCCTGAGGCGAACGCCGTCTATACCGGCAGGGGCAGCTTCGAGCTCGCCATGTGCGACATATACCAGCCGAAGGGGGTTGCGGTCTCATCGGCATCGAGCGTGCTCTTCCCCACGGGCTCGCCCAACACCATGGGCGTGGGCTCCCTCTGTTACGTCTCTTTTGCCATGATAGCTCCCCACGTGACCATGGGCGGGATGCTCATCAACATGTTTTCCGACATCGAAAACGCCGGGCTCATCGTTGTCTGGGGCGCGAACCCCGCCACAGACTGCCCTCCCCTTGATTTCAACAGGATTGTGAAGGCGGTGGAGCGGGGCGCCGAGCTGGTGGTGATAGACCCGCGCAGGACAAGGACTGCGAAGCTCAAAGGCGCAGACTGGATACCCATCCGTTCCGGCACCGACGGTGCCCTCGCCCTGGGGCTCTGCAATGTCCTGATAGAAGAGGAGCTTTTTGACGAGGCCTTCGCTCGGGAATGGACGCGGGGGTTCGATGAGTTCAGCCAATACGTGCAGCACTTCAGGCCCGAGGTGGTGGAGTCTATAACAGGCGTTCCCGCTGAAAAGGTCAGAGAGCTTGCGCGGCGGATCGGTTCCGCCCGAGGCGCAGCCCCGGTGATGTACAGCGGCCTCGAATACAGCGACAGCGGGGTCCAGGCGATACGCGCAACCTTTGTGCTCTGGGGCCTCTCCGGTCAGCTCGATGTGCCGGGAGGCAGATGCTTCAGCATGAGGGGAAACGCCTTCCCCATCAACAGGGAGGGGCATCTCGCCAACCCTGCTGTCAGCAGGACCCTTGGGAAAGAGCTTTTCCCCGTCTACAGCCATTACAGGGCCGAATCCCACCCCATAGCACTGCCTGATGCGGTGCTCCGATCTCGCCCCTATCCGGTCAGATCCATGATTATCCTTGGCGGCTCTATCATCACCTCCTGGCCCGAGCCTATGGTCTGGCGTGAGACCCTGGGCGGCCTCGACTTCCTTGTGTGCATAGACAGGCAGCTCACTGCGGACTGCGCCTACGCCGACATCGTTCTGCCTGCGACAACGATGTATGAGATCGAGTCCTACATGACCTACGGCCCCATTTTCAGGATCAGGGAA
>JBAZFD010000261.1:0-3767 GCA_041653575.1 Thermodesulfovibrionales bacterium | reverse complement strand
GCTCTTCCGATCTCCGAAGGGGACCTCGCGGAAGAGGAAATACCTGAAGGCATCAACCCCGTATTTATCCACCATCTCGTGGGGGTCAACCACATTCCCCACTGACTTGGACATCTTCTTTCCCTCCACCGTCCACCAGCCGTGGGCGAAGATGTTCCCCGGAAGGGGAAACCCCAGGGCCATAAGCATCGTTGACCAGTAGACCGCATGGGTGGTAAGGATGTCCTTGCCGATGAGGTGATGGTCGGCAGGCCACCACCCCCCCTCACTCCCCCCCTTGTCAAGGGGGGGCTGGGGGGGTAGCTCCTTCTCTGAATGGGGCGCGAGATACCGCGTGGCTGAGAAGTAGTTCACCAGGGCGTCGAACCAGACATAGGTGACAAAGCCATCATCAAAGGGAAGGGGTATTCCCCAGGAAAGCCTCTGCTTCGGCCTGGATATGCAGAGGTCGCCGAGGGTGTTGTTCTTCAGGAAACCGAGGACCTCATTTCTCCTCGTCTCAGGGAGGATATAGGCGGGGTTCTCCTCGATATGCCTGATGAGCCGCTCCTGGTATTTTGACATGAGGAAAAAGTAGTTCTCCTCATGGATCTGCTCCACCGGCCTGCCGCAGTCAGGGCAATTTCCTTCAATGATGTCCTTCTCTGTCCAGAACCGCTCATCAGGGGTGCAGTACCAGCCCGCATAGGACCTCTTCTCGATCTCCCCTTTGTCAAAGAGCATCTGGAGGAGCCCCTGGACAGTCTTTATGTGATTGCCGTCTGTGGTCCTGATGAAGGCGTCGTTGCTGATGTTCAGCTTTGTCCAGAGGGCCTTGAAGTTCTCCACCATCACATCGGCGTGCTCCTTGGAGGTCTTCCCCCTCTCAAGGGCTGCCTTCTCCACCTTCTGGCCGTGCTCATCAGTCCCGGTGAGGAAAAAAACCTCTTTCCCCCTCATCCTGTTCAAACGGCTGAGTATATCGGCTGCTACGGTTGTATAGGCGTGGCCGATATGGGGTATATCATTCACATAATAAATGGGTGTTGTGACATAAAACCTCTCCGCTCTCATGCTTTGGGGGGCCTCCTTCTTCTCCTGAACCTGTCTCTGTTCCTCTTTTCAGCCGTCTCTTCAGGCTTTTCCGCTGCCTTTTCCACAGGAGGTTCCTGCTTCTCGGGCGGTTTTTCCTGAGCCAGGGGTCTCTTCTCCCCCCTGGGCGGGAAGGTCCGCTTTTCCCGCATAGGCCGCTCAGGAGAAGGCCTTCTCATCCTCTCCCTCCGCGCCTCGGCCGCCGGGGAGATCTTCTCCTCAGCAGCCTGCGCCGGTTTCTCCTCGTGGCTGACAGGCATCTCATCATCACCGGATAGGCCCTCAAGGTCGCCGTCGAATTCGTACCTGAGGCAGCAGAGAAGCCTTCCGCAGAGGCCCGAGAGCTTGCCCACGTTGAGGACCAGGTCCTGCCTCTTCGCCATCTTAATGGAAACAGGCTCGAAGGAGGTGAGGAACCTGCTGCAACAGATCTCCCTGCCGCAAATGCCCAGGCCGCCGATCGCCCTGGCCTCATCCCTCACGCCTATCTGCCGCATCTCTATCCTGGTCTTGAACCGCGCTGCCAGGTCCTTGACCAGTTCCCTGAAGTCCACCCTGCCGTCGGCGGTGAAGTAGAAGATAATCCTCTTCCTGTCCAGGGTTGCCTCAGCGCCGACGAGCTTCATTTGCATACCCCGTGCCATGATCCTCTCAAGGCAGAAATCACGGGCATCCTTCTCTATGGCCTTGTTCTCAGTCTTTGTCCTAATATCCTCATCAGAGACCCGCCGGATCACCTTCTTGAAGACCCTCTCTCCGGGTTCCACGAACTGCCTCGCCTTCACGACAGTGCCGATGCTCAGGCCGAACTCAGACTCCACAACCATGAGGTCGCCTGCCTTGACCTCATCTCCCTCAACAGTATCGATCTCAAAGTCATATATCTTTCCGCAACGTCTAAAGCGTATCCCAATTACGTCAGGCATAATACCTCCACTCCTTTTGAGCCCCTCTCAGCCTCTCCGGGGGGCGCCGGCAGAAAGCAGCGAACCCATGATGCCCGCCACATAATTCCATGTTATGGACTTGTTCAGATTAAAATCAAGAAGACCCGAAACAGACCTGAGGGAATCATAGGCCTCCAGCAGCTCAGGGATCCTCTTCCCTGTTGTCACCTCATATCCTGAGAGCATCTCCGCACTCTTCCCTGTTATCTCCAGGACAACAAGGTCGCGCACCAAGAGAAAGGCCATTTCCAGGGAGATACCGATCTCCTGCCGGTCTTCCCAGGCATCCTTTCCTCCCTGCTGCATCTCCCTGAGGATTTCTGTGAACCTCTCCTGCATCCGCTTCAGCTCACCTGAAAGGATAAGCCCCGGTCGCCCCATGGCAAGGGGAAGGATATTCCCCGCAGCCTCATCAGCAGCCAGCCTGGAGACAACCTCCCGGCATCCCTCTGTGGGGAGGGAGCGGAACCTGACGGTAATGCACCGTGAACGTATGGTATCAGGAAGGCTGTCGGGATCAGAGGAAACAAGGATGATAAGGCTGTCCGGCGGGGGCTCTTCAAGGGTTTTGAGAAAGGCGTTGGCAGCATAGATATTCATCGCCTCAGCCCCGTCCATGATGACCACCTTTTTCTTCCCTTCAAGGGGGCTGAGGGAGAGGGTCTCCTCTATCTTTCTGACCTCTTCAATCTTTATCTCCTCACCCTCGGAACCAATGAGGGTGATGTCAGGATGCGCCCCGGCATCAACTTTCCGGCAGGAGATGCAGCTGTCGCAACTGTCTCCCTCAACAGGATGGAGACAGTTGACCGCCTTGGCATAATTCAGGGCAGTGAGCCTCTTGCCTACGCCGCCTTCTCCGGAGAAAAGGACAGCAGAGGGTATCCTCTCCCTCCTGAGGGTGCCGAGGAGTATCCTGACAGCCCGCTCCTGTCCTATGGTATCCTTTAAACTCATTTTCTGGAAACGATCCCTGTTGTATGCGGAAAGGCCTATCCTTTCCGGGAGGGGAGGCGGTCAGCGAGGATCTCAGAGACCTTTCGACGAATCATCTCAGCCACGGCATCCACAGGCTGCGCCGCATCAACGATAAAAAACCTCTCAGGCTCTGAAGAGGCAAGGGCAAGAAATCCCTCCCTCACCTTCCGGTGAAACGCTATATCCTCCAGCTCCAGGCGGTCAACCTTGTTCACCTCTTTATTGCGCCTGAGGCCTGTTTCCACATCCAGATCCAGGAGGATCGTGATGTCCGGCCTCATTCCCTGCGTGGCGATCAGGTCAATAGAAAGGATAAGATCCAGATCTATACCCCTTCCGTATCCCTGATAGGCTATGGTTGAGTCCGTGAACCTGTCGGTGACGACAATCCTCCCGGCATTGAGACCGGGGATGATCTTTTCCTCCAGGTGCTGAACGCGCGCGGCGTTATAGAGAAGGAGCTCTGTGACCGGGGACATCTGTGCATGATCAGTGCTCAAAAGAACCCCCCGGATCCCCTCACTGATGGGGGTGCCACCGGGCTCGTGGGTGTGAATTACTTCATATCCCGCTTCCCTGAGGTGCGCTGCGAGAACCCCTGCCTGTGTGCTCTTCCCTGTTCCGTCAACCCCCTCAAGGGAGATGAAGAGCCCTCGCCCCATCAGACAAAAGCCTCTTTCAGCCTCATAAGAAGCTGAAAGATCTTTATGGTCTCTTCAATACTCCGGGAGCCTGTGCCGCAGGAGGGGGTGATAAGCACTCTTGTGTCTA
>JBAZFD010000260.1:0-3773 GCA_041653575.1 Thermodesulfovibrionales bacterium | reverse complement strand
ATTAAGGCGGCAGATATGCGCTGTATCACCCTCAAAGGCTCTATGAATCTCATCGCGCAGGGACTTTGCATAGGGAATGTGGATGTGGCCTGCAAGCCGGACCCCGGGCTTCTTCCTGCCGGGGACGATCTCAGCCAGGGCTGCGTCAACACCGTCATGGGAAGTGCCTGACATGATCCCGATGATCCTGGCGGTCTCCTCCATAGAAAGGAGACTGATCCTCACTCCATTGCCTCCCTCAGGGAGCCGTCCTTTTCCTCCAGTGTCCTGCGCGCCTCTTCATACTCCATACGCCTGCGATGCATCACAACAGCGGTCTTGGGGTTTCCGCGAGACTCCTTCAGGAGAGTCTCAGCCTCCTCAGGGTCGCAGCCGGTGATCTCCTGGATGATCCGCAAGGCCCTGTTCACAAGCTTCTGGTTGGAGGGCACCACGTCCACCATGTATCCCCTGTATACCCTTCCGGTCTTCACCATGGCTGTGGTGGATATCATGTTCAGCACCATCTTTGTGGCAGTACCTGCCTTGAGCCGCGTTGAACCGGCCACCACCTCGGGCCCAACGATAACCGGAATGAGACCGTCCAGAAAGGGGTACTGCACCTCATTGCAGCTGAAGAGCCAGCACCGGGCTCCCTTTTCCTTCCCTTCCCTGAGGGCTGAGATCACAAAGGGGGTCTTTCCGCTGGCTGTGATGCCCAGGATCATGTCCTTGTCGGTCACATCCTGCACAGCCCTCCTGCCTGCATCCTCATCGTCCTCTGCGCCTTCAACGGCTGTGGTGATCGCCTTTTCGCCTCCTGCGATCACCGCCCTCACCAGGTCGGGAGAGACCCCGAAGGTGGGGGGCATCTCCGAGGCGTCCAGGACCCCCAGTCTCCCGCTGGTGCCTGCGCCGATATAGATGATGCTCCCTCCGGCCTGGATAGCGCTGATGGCATCCTCTGTCGCCTTTGCAATGAACTCCCTGGCGGCATTTACAGCCTGCACCACCTGGAGGTCCTCTTCATTCATGATCTCAAGGATCTGCTCAACGGAAAGGGCGTCTATCTCCCGGGAAAAGGGGTTTATCTCTTCTGTGTGGTTCTTCATCCCCTAATCTTAAAACAAGAGCCTGAGAGAAGGCAAAAACAGGCCCTCGTCTCTCAACTGGTTGTCACAGGAACAGAGTGCAGCAGCCTCGTCTCCTTATCGAACAGCAGGACCGTGATGGTTTCCCCTCCCCTGTTCCGTGCGATGATAACAGAAACGGAATTGACAGAGGGCATATGGAGCTCCTGAGGCAGGCTGTTGAAATAGTGGACACTACTGTCAACATTCTGACAGTGAAAGGCCTGCTGGACCGTCTCCACGGACCTCAGGGAATAAGCCTGCGGATCAACCCACATATCAAGCCTGTTCTCTTCCTTAAAGGCAAAACCAAGGAGCTCATACTCAAGATTCTCCTTCAGGCACTGGGAAATGCCGGGCAGGACAGTGTCAAAATCCTGCATTTTGTGCATTTCCAGTATATAGCAGTGCAATATACTGCAATCCATTCCCCTGACGGCTTTCAGAGCGTTACTGGCGATGGTCTTCATGGCGTTTAACATGGCGGTCTCCCTCCTCTCTGGATTAACTCTCACTGGAAGAAAAGCAACTTTAGTGCCATGAAGGAACTGCCTGATTCAGCAAAAAGCTACCTCACCAGAAACTCCAATGAATCAACCACCCTGCTCCCCCTGTCGACGAGGGAGAGGGTATGTCTGCCTTCTGTGGGCTTCCAGAGGAAGGGCTCACCTGAAGGGGAGACCCTTTCTCCGTCCAGGACCCATTGGAGATCAGCAGAAGCAGGACGGCTCCGGAAGAGGACCGCCTGGAGGTCTTCAGGGATTTCAGGATCAAGAGAGATGACAGTCCCTTCCACCGGATAGGCAATGCGGGGTTTTGTGTGGACAGACTCAGCCTGCACAATTCTCTCAGGCTCTGTCCCCTTCAGGAACCATTCCTCCCGCTCAGGTTCAATCCCCTCGGAAAAGACCACCTCTTTTTTCACCACTCCCGAGGGCGGCAAAGGCGGTCGGGATGGGATCTCCTTGTGGAGATGATTCATTATGTCCAGCCAGAGGGGCGCAGCGCCGGTGACGCCGCTTACATCCTGCATCGGCTCGCCGTTGAAATTACCCACCCAGACGCCCACGGTATACCTCTCCGAATAGCCTATGCACCAGTTGTCCCGCATGTCCTTGCTCGTCCCTGTCTTCACCGCCGACCAGAACCTGGTGGAAAGAGGGTTCTCAAGGCCGAAAGTTGTACTCCTTGCTTCCCTGTCTGAGAGGATGGCTGAGATGATAAAGACCGCTGCCTCGGAGAAAACCCTCCGGCTCTTTGTCTTTTCTTCAGGTCTGAGCCTGAGGCCTGACCATACCCCCCTGTTGGCAAGGCTCCTGTAGGCATTGACCAGTTCCATGAGCCGCACATCAGCAGAACCGAGGGCAAGGGAGAAACCGTAGAACTCCGGCTCTTCTGTAATCCCCTCAAACTCCAGGTTCCGCAGCCTCTGCACAAAAGGCCTTTCTCCCACCAGGAGAAGGGTCCTCACCGCAGGGACGTTGATGGATGAGGAGAGGGCTGTCCTGAGGCTCACCTGCCCCCTGAAGACCCTGTCGTAATCCTGGGGGACATAGAGGCCTGAGGGAGTGGCGATACTGAGAGGGGAGTCATCAAGGACCGAGGCTGGGGTGAGATACCCCTTTTCAATGGCAAGACCATAGAGAAAGGGCTTGAGCGTGGAGCCGGCCTGCCGCAATGCCCTGACACCGTCCACATGGAGAGCGCTGGAAAAGACGCCGCCATTGCCTGCATAGGCCAGGATATCTCCTGACCTGTTGTCTGCCACAAGGACAGCGCCGTCCTGGGCCCTCCTGTCCCTGATCTGGGAGAGGTGATGGCTGAGGGAATCAAGGACAAACCTCTGGAGCCTGCCGTCCAGCGTGGACCTGACAGTCTGAGCTCCTCCCCTGAGGAGAAGAGAGGCCAGATGAGGGGCAAGGGAGACAGGTGGTGTTATCCGGTAAGGGACGAAGAGCGCTTCACCAGCCCTCTCTATCTCTGCAACGGAAACCTTTCTCTCCATCGCTTCGGCAAAGAGGGAGGCCCTTCTGATCAGATCAGGGGCTGCTGCATTGGGCGAGGTGATGAGGGAGGCAAGGAGCAGGGATTCGGCATCGGTCAGGCCTGAAGGAGCCTTGCCGAATATCCCCTCTGACGCTGCTGCAATCCCCTGGAGCTCTCCTCTGAAGGAGACCAGGTTCAGGTAGGCCTCCAGGATCTGCTCCTTTGTCCAGCCATCTTCAAGAGCCAGGGCGGCCCGCATCTGTCTCAGCTTCTCCTGCCAGCTCCTCCTGCCCCGCTCAGGCCTCATCCCCTCAACGACAAAGGGGAGGAGCTGCATGGTGATGGTGCTCGCCCCCCTCCTCCGGTCAGAGGAAAGGCTCCTCATCATCGCAGGAGGCAGCGCCAGCCAGTCCACGCCGTGATGCCTTGCAAACCTCCTGTCTTCCACTACAAGGACCGCCCTGACAAGGGCAGGGGATATCTCATGGAGAGAACTCCATGCCAGCCTCCGCCCCCTTGCATCCACCCTCATCTCCTGAATCACCTCGCCGCGCCTGTCCAGGAGGACCGCCTCTGACTGCCTGTATCTCTCCTTTATCTCCTGAAAGGAAGGGAGATAGGGCAGGACCGTGAGATAGGAAAGGAAAAGATACAGGGAGAGGAGGCCCGTTGCAAGGG
>JBAZFD010000259.1:0-3817 GCA_041653575.1 Thermodesulfovibrionales bacterium | reverse complement strand
CTCTCCCTGGCATTGTTCTTCCCGCCGATGGCGGCCTGAATGGCTATCTCAAAGAGCTGCCTCGGGATCACCTCCCTCAGCTTTTCCGCGATCTGCCTGCCCTTATAATAGGCCTGGTCCTTATGGACAATCAATGACAGGGCATCCACAGGCTCGCCGTTGAGCAGTATGTCGAGCCTGATGAGATCAGACTCTTTATACCCGAGGAACTCGTAGTCCATGGAGGCGTACCCCCTGGAAACGGATTTGAGCCTGTCATAGAAGTCCCAGAGGATCTCATTCAGCGGGATCTCGTAGGAAACCACGATCCTCTCCTTGGTGATGAAAGAGAAATCCTTCTGAACACCCCTCTTGTCCTGACAGAGATCCAGGATCTGGCCCACATAGGGCTGGGGAACGAAGATCGTCACCTTCACATAGGGCTCCTCGATCTTCCCGATCTTTTCAGGGAGACTGCTGGGGTTGTCCACGTAGACCTCGTTCCCCGCCTCATCGGTCACCCGGTAGACGACTGTGGGAGCTGTGCTGATAAGGGAGAGCTGGAACTCCCGCTCAAGCCTCTCCTTGATAATCTCCATATGAAGGAGCCCGAGGAAGCCGCACCTGAAACCGAAGCCGAGGGCTGATGAGGTCTCAGGCTCGAAGCTGAAGGAGGAGTCGTTGAGCCTGAGCTTTTCCAGGGCTGCCTTGAGGTCCTCGTACTGCTGGTTCTCTACGGGATAGAGGCCGCAGAAGACCATGGGTTTTGTCTCCTTGTATCCTTCCAGAGGCTCCGTTGCCGGATTGTCCGCGCCGGTGATGGTGTCGCCGATCTTCGTGTCTCCCACGGTCTTGATCCCGGCTATCACATACCCTGCCTCACCTGCTGTGAGTTGGGCCACGTCCTCCATCTTGGGGGTGAAAACCCCCACCTTCATCACCTCGTATTCCTTGCCCACAGCCATGAGCCTGATCCGCATACCAGGCTTGACCAGACCGTCAAAGACCCTGACAAGGACGATGACCCCCTGGTAGTTGTCGAACCAGGAGTCGAACATGAGGGCCTTCAGGGGCTTTGTCTCATCTCCCGGCGGTGGCGGGATCTTCTTTACAATCGCCTCAAGAATCTCCTTTATCCCTACGCCCTCCTTGGCGCTCGCCAGGATGGCGTCTGAACAGTCTATGCCGATGGCCTCCTCTATCTGCTCCCTCACCCTCTCGGGCTCTGCGCCGGGCAGATCTATCTTGTTGATCACCGGGATGATCTCGTGGTTGTGCTCCACAGCAAGGTAGGTGTTGGCCAGGGTCTGGGCCTCCACCCCCTGGGTTGCATCAACGATAAGAAGGCTCCCCTCGCAGGAGGCGAGGCTCCTTGAGACCTCATAGGAGAAGTCCACATGACCGGGGGTGTCAATGAGATTGAGGATGTAGGTCTTGCCGTCGTCTGCCTTGTAGTTCAGCCTCACGGCGTGGGCCTTGATGGTGATACCCCGCTCCTTCTCCAGGTCCATGGAGTCCAGGACCTGGGCGGTCATCTCACGGGAGCTGAGGGCGCCGGTGTACTCAAGGAGCCTGTCGGCAAGGGTTGACTTCCCGTGGTCAATATGGGCGATTATGGAAAAATTTCGTATATTCTTCATCTGGTTAGGAATCTCCGGTTTACAGCGCAATCTGTGTTGCCTGGGATTTTTTACTGATCTGCTCAGAAACAAGACAGGCGGCGCCAATGATGCCTGCATCATCTCCCAGGGCAGAGGGAATGATCTCTGTCCGGGCATAGAGCTCCTTCAAAGCCCTCTTGGATGCCTCCCGTATGGCGGAGTCTATATAGATATTCCAGGCGCCGATGAGCCCGCCGGTGAGGATGACCGCCTCAGGACTGAATATATTGATGATATTGGCGATACCGATCCCCAGGCTCCGCCCCGCCTCACGCAGGATCGTCCGGGAAAGGGAGTCCCCGTCCAGGGCTGCATTATAAATATCTTCTGCCGTAACCTTATAAAAATTACCCTGGTAGAGCTCCCTCAGGATGGTGGCAGTCCCCTTCTCCATCTCGGAAATAGCATTGCCGATAATGGCAGTGGCAGAGGCATAGGATTCAAGGCATCCCACATTCCCGCAGGCGCAGGCCTGGCCCTCGGCATTGATGCTTATGTGTCCGATCTCTGCTGCCGCCGACAGAAGCCTTCCATCCATAAACACTCCGCCGCCGACCCCTGTGCCGAGGGTTAAGAGCACAAAACTGCGAAATCCGCTTCCAGCGCCCCGGACTGCTTCCCCCAGGGCTGCGACATTGGCATCGTTCTCAATGAGAACAGGGAGATTAAACCACGACCGGACTTCATCCCTCAGCGCGACACCGTTGAGTTCGGGGATATTGGGAGACCTCAGAACAACCCCCTTGTCCCTGTCGATAATACCTGCCACAGCCACCCCGATCCCCGTCACATCAGTGCAGCAGAGCGGGGCAAGGAGGGCTCGAAGCGTCGTGAGGGGGGAGCTGCCGGTAAGCGCCTTAACCTTGGAGACCACCTCCCCCTCCGGGCTGATCAAAGCTGCCCGTATATTAGTGCCACCGATATCAACACCTATGGCATATTCCTGCATCATAGACACCACCCCTTCAAAAAACATATCGCTTATTATAACAGATCCATGGAGTTCTTCTCTGTCCGCCTCCGGCAATCTTTTCAGGAAAGTTGTGGTATACTACTTCATCTTTTTATCCCAAATTTGAGTGACGCCTCGGAGGGCATATGAGGTTTAAAGGGGTTGTCCCTGCAGTTTCCATTATTTTCTTTTATCTTTTCAGTCTTTTCATGCCTCTTTCAAGCCTTGCAGAAGAGCTTCCCATAGTGACTGCGATTCACGTCAAGGGGCTCAAGAGAATAGACGAAGGCGCTGTCACAGCAAAGATATCCCAGAAAGTAGGACTCCCTCTTTCTTCTGAAAAAACAGCGGAAGACATTAAGACCATCTACAAGATGGGATATTTTGACGACGTGAAGGTGGAAATAGAGCCCTTTGAAGGGGGAATAACCGTCTTCTATATGGTAAAGGAAAAGCCTACGGTGGTAAAGGTCGATTTCCAGGGCAATAAGGAAACAGAAGACCAGACCCTCAGGGAAAAGATCACCCTCACCCCGGGCGCAATATCCGATATCACCCTCATCAACGACAATGCCGGTAAGATCAGGGCCTACTACGAAGATGAGGGGTTCTACCTCTCCCAGGTCGTTCCTGTCCTCCGCACTGTTTCTGAAGGCGAAGTGGCTGTCACCTTCCAGATCAGGGAAGGAGAGAAGGTCAAGATCAGGGAGATTCAGGTTACCGGGAATCAGGCCATCTCAGCAGGCAATATAAAAGGCGCTATGAAGATAACGGAAAGGGGAATGTTTTCCTTTATCACAGGCGGCGGGTATTACAAAAAAGAGGAGATGAAGGGAGACATCGAGAGGATCAGGGACCTCTATTACAGTAAAGGTTTCCTCAAGGTCACCGTTGCCGAACCGGTGGTCAGGCTTACAGAAGACAAGAAGGGGATGATCATCGCCATCAGCGTCTCAGAAGGTGAGCAGTTCAGGGTTTCAGAGGTCAGCCTGGCAGGAAACAAGGCCTTCCCTGAGCAGGAGCTCAGAACCCTCATCAGCATGGCGCCGGGGCAGGTCTTCAGCAGGGAAACGCTGAGAAAGGACATTGCAGCAATATACGACAAGTACGGAAACAACGGGTATGCCCTGGTCTCCGTTGCTCCTGACCTAATCCCTGACGAGGCGACCAGGGAAACAAAGGTCATCTATCATATTGATGAAGGCGACAGGTTCAGGATAGGCAG
>JBAZFD010000258.1:0-3824 GCA_041653575.1 Thermodesulfovibrionales bacterium | reverse complement strand
GCGGGTATGGCAGATGCCTCTTTTTGATGAGTACAGGGAATATATAAAGAGCGATACCGCTGATATAAAAAACAGCGGCGGAAGGAACGGCTCTCTTGTTACCGCAGGTTTTTTCCTCAGGGAGTTCACCGGTGAGACCCCCTGGGTCCACCTGGACATAGCAGGCACCGCATGGACGGACAAGGGCAGGCCTTACACCCCCAAGGGCGCTACCGGTATCGGGGCGAGGCTTCTGATAGAGTTCTTTTCCACCCTCTCCGCGAGATAGTACCAAGGAGGTACAATGGTCTTTCTCTGTGCAGTGATCGGATTCCTGGCTGTGCCTTCCCTTGCCCTTGCATGGGGGCCTATGACGCATGTCTACCTGGGAAGCGAGATATACTCCTATGCCCCCCTGATCCCTGCCGGGATAATGGGACTCCTCAGGAGATACAGGCAGGATTTCCTTTATGGAAACCTCATGGCCGACATGATCCTGGGGAAGAAGTACCTTCCCGACGAAAAGAGCTCCCACAGCTGGGATATGGGCTTCAGGCTCCTTGAACAGGCGACAAAGGGGTCTGAGAAGGCCTTTGTCTACGGTTACCTCAGCCATCTGGCAGCCGATACCGTTGCTCACGAGACCCTCACCGAGGATAATGGGGACATGGGCCACGCCTGGGTGGAGATGAAGGCAGACAGCATGATCAATAAGGCTTACTGGCTCCAGTCTGTGACCATCAGTCGGGCGGTTCAGCGGAAGCATGACAGGTTCCTTGAGGGCTCCCTGGACAGCTACATCTTCTCCATCAAGACCAATAAGCGGATATACAAAGGGATGGTCCTTCTCTCCCTCCTGAATAAAAAGAGGCGCAGGGGTGTTGACCACGACTACATCCACCGCCTCCATGATGAATCCATAGCAGGTATTATAGATCTCTTTCAGAACGGCAGGGATGCCTCTGTGATCAGGAAGAGCCCACTCTAAGGATCTATGCTCGATAAAAACTACCTTCTCCCCTCCGCTGCCCTGGAGCGTGTCCTTTCGGTCATAAACTGCAACCTCTCTGTTGAAAGGGCAGATATCGACAATGCCTTCGGGAGGGTCATTGCCTCAGACATCACCTCTTCCGAGGATCTCCCTGCCTTCTCACGTTCTACAGTTGACGGATATGCGGTCATTTCCCAGGACAGTTTCGGCGCAAAAGAGACCTCTCCTGCTTATCTTACTGTACCCCATGAGATCCTGATGGGAATCGAGCCGGAGTTTCTTCTCACCAGGGGGAATGTGGCAAAAATCCCCACAGGGGGGATGCTTCCCCAGGGAGCCGATGCCGTGGTGATGCTGGAGCACTGCCAGGAGGTGTCTGAGACCATGGTTGAGGTGATGAGGTCCGTGGCGCCGGGAGAAAATGTGATCCGGAAGGGTGAGGATATCAGGGCCGGGCAAAGACTGCTTACGAAGGGTCAGAGACTCAGGCCCCAGGAAATCGGCGCGCTCGCAGGAATAGGGGTCACCGAGGTGGATCTCTTCAAAAGGCCGGTCATATCAATCATATCCACCGGTGACGAGATCGTGCCCCCTTCCAGCCCCATGGGATTGGGGCAGGTAAGGGATATCAACTCCTATACCCTCGCCGGTCTAATCAGGGAGTCAGGCGCGATCCCGAGGAAGTGGGGGATTTTTTCTGATGACTATGCCGTTATCAGGGGTGTGGTAGAGCAGGCCTGGAAGGAAACGGATATGGTCCTCATTACTGGAGGGACATCAGCAGGGGTCAAGGACATGACCGCCCGGATCATCAATGACCTGGGAGCTCCGGGGGTGCTCTTTCATGGGGTGTCCATGAAGCCGGGCAAGCCGATGATAGGCGGGGTGGTTGAGGGGAGGCCTCTCATGGGGCTGCCGGGACATCCTGCTGCTGTTGTGGTCTGTTTTAATGTCTTTATCAGGCCCATCATAGAGAAACTCTCGGGGGTCAGCCGCAAGGGCCTCCCCAAAGTCATTCCAGCCAGGATGAGTAAAGGGGTTTCCTCTTCCGCCGGGAGGGAGGATCACATCCGGGTCAGCCTGGAGCAGGGGGAAGGGGGGCTCTCTGCTGTCCCTGTGCTCGGAAAATCAGGGCTTATCGCCACCCTTGTAAAGGCAGAGGGCATTGTCATCATCCCGCCTGAAAGGCCCGGCCTTGACCCTGGGGAAGAGGTGCTGGTCCATCTCTTTTAGCGGAAGCCTCCGATGACCTCTGAAACAACGTCCTTGAGCTCTTTCATCTTGTAGGGCTTTATTACCACTGCCTTGAAACCGTAGCTCCTGAAGTCAGCCATCACAGGGTCATGGGGATAGCCGCTGGACACAATGGCCTTCACCTCAGGCTCTATCTCCTTCAGTTTTCCGATCACTTCCCGCGCCCCCATGCCGCCGGGGATGGTGAGGTCGAGGATAACCAGGTCGAAGGGCGCACCTGCTTCATGGGCAGTCCGGAAGATCTCTACAGCCTCCCTGCCCTCCTTTGCCAGGCCGACGCTGTATCCCATGGACCGAAGCATCTCGCTCATCACCTCGCGGACGATCTCCTCATCGTCCATGAGCAGGATATGTCCTTTTTCGTTGGATACCTCTTTATCCCTGCCTTTTTCCTCAATATGCTCTTTCTGGGATGCAGGCAGGTAGATATGAAAGACTGTCCCTTTACCCTCCTGGGACTCCGCTTCTATATGGCCTTCATGGCTTCGGATGAGGGAATAGGAGGTGGAAAGCCCCAGGCCCACCCCTTTCCGGGTGGCCGGTCTCTTTGTGGTGAAGTAAGGATCGAATATCCTTTTGAGGTTCTCCTCAGGAATTCCCATCCCCTGGTCTCTCTGGGATATGCGGAGATATTTACCCGGCGTGAGGGGAAGCCCGTCCTTCTCCGTGACAATGATATTTTCAGCCTGGATGGTGATAACGCCGCCTTCAGGCATTGCATCACGGGCATTCATCACGATGTTGTGAATCACCTGCATCAACTGGTTTTCATCCACCTCCACGGGCCAGAGGTCGTCGGGAATGGTGAACTGGCACCTGATGTTTGAGCCGCTGAGGGAGAAAGAGGCTGATTTCCTGATGAGCTCCCCGATAAAGGCGGTCTTCCGTGAGGGCTTGCTGCCCTTGGCAAAGGTGAGCAGCTGGTAGGTGAGGTCCCGCGCCTTCATGGATGCCTCTTCAACTCGGGAGAGGAGGTCATAAACCTTGTCCTCAGGGCTGAGGAATCCCTTTGCCAGGGAGACGTTCCCCATGATACCCGTCAGGAGGTTGTTGAAGTCATGGGCTATGCCCCCCGCGAGGGATGCGATGGATTCCAGGTTTCTTGCCCAGAGAAAATACCCCTCCATCCTCTTCCTCTGGGTGTCGTCCCTGAAGAGGACAACGGCGGCAACAGCACTGTCCTCTGTCCAGAGCGGACTGGAGGTGTAACTGACAGGGAATCTGCTCCCGTCCTTCCTGATGAATACCTCGTCACCGGTGGATTTTTTTCCTGTTTTTATGGGATCAAGAAGGGGGCAGGGAAGGGAGGATGCGTCGGGTGCGGGATTACGGGGGAGGAGAATGAGGCATATCTCCCTTCCGGAGATCTCTTCTCCCTTCCATCCAAGGAGCCTCTCCGCCTCTGGGTTGAGCGATATGATCCTGCCGTTGTTGTCAGCTACAAGCACACCCTCACCCATGGACTGAAAGACCTCACGGAATATTCCTTCCTGGGACAGGGATGTCAGGGGATCTCTCTGGTCCTGTTTGTTTCGGGGATGGAGGGGCTCGTCCGTGCTGTTCATAGGTGCATCTGCTTGGAGCGGGCGACGGGATTCGA
>JBAZFD010000257.1:0-3836 GCA_041653575.1 Thermodesulfovibrionales bacterium | reverse complement strand
CCAGAAGAGGACGAACATATCCTCCCTCAGGTTCAGGCCCTGGCTCCAGTCCTTCAGGGACTACGCCTTCGACAGAAGGCATTTCACCGGGAAGGAGATCAGGGAGCAGATCGACGCCTCGGAAAAGTTCGGCTCCCACGGCTGGATGCTCTGGAACCCCAGGAACTCCTATTCCTCAGCAGGGCTCAGGAGGTCGGCAAGGGCCGGGAATCTCCCCGTTGCCAGGAACGAGAACAACACAGCAAAAGACAAGAGGCTGTGAGACTGTCATTTCTCATCATAGCCTCCTGTCTCACCCTTTTCCTGTCCATTCCTGCCATTGCTGCTGCATCGCCTTCTGATATGTCCGGGTCCATCGAGGCCCTCGTTGAGAAAGAGATCAGCGAGGGCCGGATTCCCGGCGCAGTGATCCTCGTGGGAAACCGTGAGGGCGTGATCTATGAGAAGGCCTTCGGCTACAGCTCCCTGAAGCCTGCCAGGACCCCGATGACCGTTGACACCATCTTCGACATCGCATCCCTCACCAAGGTGGTGGCAACCGCCCCGGCGATCATGCAACTCGTGGAGCGGGGAAAGCTCGGGCTGAACGACCCGGTTGCACGGTACTGGCCAGAGTTCAAGGCAAAGGGGAAGGAGCGAATCACCATCCGACAGCTCCTGACGCACTACTCGGGCCTGCGCCCCGATATCCCCCTGAAGCCTGCCTGGTCCGGGTATGCCACAGCAGTCAGGAAGATCGAAGAGATGCCCCCTCTCTGCCCCCCCGGCACGAGGTTCATTTACAGCGACATCAACTTCATCGCCCTCGGCGAGCTGCTGAGGCGCGTCACAGGGCAGCCCCTTGATGAGTACTGTGCGGAACAGATCTTCCGCCCCCTGGCCATGACAGACACGGGCTTCAGTCCACCGAAGGCAGTCCTCAGCCGCATCGCGCCCTGCGACTGTCCCACCGGCCTGGTCCAGGACCCCACAGCCCGCGCCATGGGAGGCGTAGCGGGCAATGCCGGTCTCTTCTCAACTGCCAGGGACCTCTCCCTCTTCTGCACCATGATCCTCAACAGGGGGCTCCCGATCCTGAGCCCCCCCGGCATCGAAAAAATGACAACACCCCAGAGCCCCTTTCATAAGACTGCTGTCAGAGGTCTGGGATGGGACATAGACTCCCCTTACTCCTCGAACAGGGGCAGTCTCTTCCCTGTGGGCTCCTTCGGCCACAAGGGGTACACCGGCACCTCCCTCTGGATCGACCCTTTTTCCGGGACCTATATCATCACCCTCACCAGCAGGCTCCATCCCGCTGGGAAGGGAAATGCCGAGCCCCTGCGGGAGAGGATTGCCACCATTGTTGCGGCAGCCCTGTCTGACAGCTCCGGCGGAAACAGGGATTCCATAACCGGCTATTACGAGCTCCTGAAAGGCTATCCCACGGCTCAACCGAGACAGGGACATGTCATGACAGGAATCGACCTCCTCAGGGAAGAGGGGTTCAAACCGCTGAAAGGCCTCCGCATAGGGCTTATCACGAACCGGTCAGGAATTGACTCTCAGGGGCGAAGGACAGCGGAACTCCTCTCCCGGAACCCTTCCGTCAAGCTGGCAGCGATCTTCAGCCCTGAGCACGGGCTCGGGGCTGACAGGGACGAGAAAGTGGCATCCTCCCGGGACCTTTCAACAGGCCTGCCTGTGTACAGCCTCTATGGCGATAACCTCAGACCTGCTGATGAGATGCTGAAGGGGATCGACGCCCTCGTCTTCGACATCCAGGATGTCGGGGCCAGGTTCTATACCTACATCACCACCATGGCCTATGCAATGGAGGCTGCGGCGAAAAAGGGGATCAGGTTTTTTGTCCTCGACAGACCGAATCCCATCACAGCCGCCATGGTCCAGGGGCCTCTCCTTGAAGAGGGGTTCCAGTCCTTCACCGGCTGCTTCCCCATGCCGGTGAGGCACGGCATGACCGTCGGGGAACTGGCGCTGATGTTCAACAAGGAGATGAGGCTGGAGGCAAAACTTGAGGTCATTTCCATGAAGGGGTACAGGAGGACAGACTGGTATGATGAGACAGGCCTCCCCTGGGTGAATCCCTCACCCAACATCAGGACTTTGAATCAGGCCGTACTCTACCCCGGAGTAGCCCTTGTGGAAGGGGCGAATCTGAGCGTGGGCAGGGGAACGGACAACCCCTTTGAAATAGTAGGCGCTCCATGGATCAGGGCTGAGGAGCTGGCCTCCTATCTGAACAGGAGGGAAATTCAGGGTGTGCGGTTCATGCCTGTAGAGTTTGTCCCCAGGGAAAACAGGTTCAGGGATAAGATCTGCCGAGGTATCCAGATCATTATCACAGACAGGCAGGCCCTTGATGCAGCCGGGCTGGGAATAGAGCTCATCACCGCGCTTTACAGGCTCCAAGCCTCTGAGTTTCAGATAGACAAAACCGCTGAGATCCTCGGCGCTCCCTGGATCATCAGGGCAATAAAGGAAGGCGCTGATCCTGCGGAGATACAGGAGGAGTGGTACGGCCCCCTCTCGGAATTCATGGAAAAGAGGGAGCGTTACCTGCTGTACTGAACAGGAGAGCTCCTGAGCGACCGCCTCAAAAATAAAGATTGCATTAGGAAATTTTCGTCCACGTTGGAGAAGAACGGACACCGACATCTCTTCCTTTGTTTTTTGAAAGGCCCTGTCACGGACAGGACAGGGCCGGGAAGAAAGATGAGATTGTGCCCTGGGTTATCTCCTCCATCCGGACCAGAGAGGGAAGCCGTTGTCGTCCCTGAGCTTCAGCAGGTGCTCCCCCTTCTTCACCTCAGCAGCTATGATGGCCTCCTGGCCCATCACCATTACCCGTGAACCCCTCACCTCAACGTGGTCTCCCTTCTCTATCGTTGTGTCCAGCCTCTCGATATACCAGGCTGGGCCGAGATGGACGGGGATGGTCTCTTTGTCTGTCTTTACCCTGAGGTGGATGCCGTAGGACATTCCACGCATGGGAGTTGTCCTCTCAACAGTCGTAATCTCTCCTGCAATGGTCTCAACCGTAGAGGGGTTATACATCCTCTGATACTGGGAACCCATGCCCCAGCCGCCGCTTCCTTTCCACATCCTCATGGGCTGGGCTGCTGCAAGGGCTGTCAGCAGGAACAGGGCAAGCAGGGCTGTTATGCCTGTGATTGTGCTCTTTTTCATATCTGCCTCCTTTGGCCGGATTTATTCAGAGTATAGGAGATAATGAGCCGGATGTGAAGCTCTGACCTCATTATCTCCTGTCCTTCTGTCCGGGGAAGCGGGGGGCTGGTGAAGCATCACCACGCCCCCTGTTGGGTTTTACCTCGTGGCGCCCCTTCCAAAGCCTGTGCCGTCTTTCGGCTGGGGTTTTGTGCCGTCACCGGGGCCTAAGCCGGTGCCGTCCAGGGGATATGAGCCTGTTCCGTCACCATATCCCTGCATCAGCAGGAGATTGTTCATGCCTGTGCCCTGGCTGCTCTGTGTGCCGGTCGTTGTCTGTGTTGTGCAGGAGCCGTCCCTCAGCATCTGCCCTCTGCCGCCTTTGCCGTTTTTTCCCTGGGCGTCGGCGTCTACTGCGAGGATCATGAGGACCGCCGATGCTGCCACTGCCGATAAAAGAGCTGTCTTTTTCATCTCTCTCACCTCCTTTGTTGGATAGGCAGTAAGGAGCAATCGATGTGCCATCAATGCGGAATTGAAAGCAGGGAAATAAAAAACGACAGGCGGAAGGGCAGGCGTGAGCGACTTGGCTCCCTTTTCGTTGCCGGTGTTTGCGGAATGGAGCGTCCACAGCCGCAACTGTTTGAGCCCGAAGGGCGAGTTTCGCG
>JBAZFD010000256.1:0-3844 GCA_041653575.1 Thermodesulfovibrionales bacterium | reverse complement strand
GGGAGCTGATTATCCCCGGTTACGTGGCGATCCTCAGCGGTTCCATAGAGGACAAGCTCCCCGGATGGAAGGTGACTGTCGGACCCCGCGAGGCGAACGCCCTCCCGGCCTTCCTGAAGTCCAGGGGATAGGAAACAGGACTGGATTAGTCTTGAATGAGTTGACTGATTAAAGGTACAATTTTAAATAACCTGCCGGGATGCCTGCCGTCGTTGCCGGGCATCCCGGATGAAATCGCCAGGAGGTCAGGATGTCAAAGATAATAGCCTCGGCAGCCATAAGAGGCTCACATAAGCTGGTAGCGCAGGCTGAGGAAATGCTGGAAAAGGCGCTTGCCGAAAAGGGCAAGGACTTCGTCTTCGAGTTTCCCGATACAGCCTACTACCTCCCCATGGTATATGCCATGACAGGCTTCGCTGTGAAGACCCTGGGAGACATGAAGGTCGCCCTCGGCTTTGCAAAAGAGCTCCTCCACGAGGAGCCTGAAGAACACGTATGGAGGCCCTACCTCGGTGAAGCCCTGGACTCAGGGATGGCTACCCTCTTTGCCGAGGAGATTATCATGGCCATCAAGTACATCTATGGCCTTGAGCCCTTCAAGGACCCCGAGACAGGCTTTGTGTACAACGGATACATCACCGACACCATCCAGAGAAACTTGGGTATCCAGCTCGTGGACGGCACCATGCCCGGCTTCGCCGCGATCCTCGGCGCAGCCCCGACAGACGATATCGCCGTTGAGATCATCAGGGAGCTCCAGGAAAAGAGCATCCTCATCTTCCTCGCCGGTCAGTCCAAGGGAGACAGCGTCACCAAGCAGCTCCAGAGGAAAGGGATCGAGCTGGGCTGGGAGACCAGGATCGTTCCCCTCGGGCCCGATACCGAGCACATCATCTATGCCCTTGACTGGTCCATCAGGGCCGCCCTTATCTTCGGCGGCGTGAAGGCAGGCGAGTTCAAGAAGCAGCTGAAATACACCAAGGACAGGGTCTTCGCCTTCGCCATGGTCCTCGGTGAGCTCGACGACATCAAGTGGTCTACCGGAGCGGGCGCAATCAACATGGGATACCCTGCTGTCTGTGACACCGAGCAGCCGGTCATCCACCCCACCGGCGTCTGTATCTATGAGGAAGTGGACTTCGAGCTTGACCACGCCAAGATCGTCCAGAAGGCGATTGAGGTCAGGGGCCTGAAGATCACTGTTGAGAAGCCCCCCATCCCTGTTGCCTACGGCCCTGCCTTCGAGGGAGAGCGGATCAGGAAGGAGGACACCTTCATCGAGTTCGGCGGCCAGAGAACACCTGCCTTCGAGCTGGTGAGAACGAAGGAGCTCGACGAGATCGAGGACAACAAGATTATCGTTGTGGGCAAGGACTGGCAGGAGAAATTCGAGAAGGGCGGACAGATGCCCCTTGGTATTGTGATAGATGTGGCAGGCAGGAAGATGCAGAAGGACTTCGAGTCCATCCTGGAGAGAAAGGTCCATCATAACCTCAACGAGGCCCAAGGCATCTGGCACATGGGCCAGAGGGACATCAACTGGATCAGGATCAGCAACGCCTCAAAGGCAGCGGGCTTCACCCTTGAACACCTCGGCGTGATCCAGGCCACCATGGCCCACCACAGGTTCAAGTCCATTGTGGACAAGGTCCAGGTCACCCTTTACACCGATGAGGAGGATGTGATTCGTCTCAGGGACGAGGCAAGGGCGGCATACAAGGATCGTGACAAGAGGCTGGGGAGTCTCACCGATGATGCGGTGGACACCTTCTACTCCTGCCTCCTCTGCCAGTCCTTCGCCCCGAGCCATGTCTGCGTCATCACCCCCGAGAGACTCGGGCTCTGCGGCGCTTACAACTGGCTCGACGGAAAGGCTGCCTACGAGATTGACCCCACCGGCGGAAACCAGCCTGTTGCCAAGGGAGAGCTCCTGGACAGCAGGTACGGCAGGTACACCGGCGTGGATGAGTACCTCAAAAAGGCTTCAGGCGGCGCTTTGGAGAGCCTGAACCTGTACACCATCATGGAAAACCCCATGACCTCCTGCGGATGTTTCGAATGCATCGTGGCCATCATTCCCGAGGCCAACGGGGTCATGATCGTCAATAGAGGGTTCCCGACGATGACCCCCATCGGTATGAAGTTCTCCACCCTGGCAGGAACCGTGGGCGGAGGCGTGCAGACCCCCGGATTCATGGGGATCGGCGTAAACTTCATCACCAGCAAGAAGTTCCTTTTCGGCGATGGGGGCATCAAGAGGATCGTCTGGATGCCCAAGGCGTTGAAGGAGAGGATAAAGGAGGCCTTCCAGGGATGCGCAGAGGAGGCAGGTGTGCCTGATCTCCTGGACAGGATCGCCGACGAGACGATCTGCGATGACTCTGAAAAGCTTGTGGAATACCTCTCCAGTGTCGGGCATCCGGCATTGGAAATGGATCCGATGTTTTAAGGGAGGTATAAGATGGATAAGCATGCGATGAAGAGCGGCAATGAAGCCGCAGAGAAGATCATAGAGTGGGGCGAGTCCCAGAAGCTGGAGACCTGTTTCGACAGGGCTGCGAAGCTGAAGCCCTGCCCCATCGGAGAGAGCGGGGCCTGCTGCAAGGTCTGTCATATGGGACCGTGCAGGCTCGTGGGCAAGGACGCTGAGGAGAACTCCAGGGGAGTCTGCGGAGCGAGCCTTGCCACTGTTGCAGCAAGGAACATGGTGAGGATGATCGCAGCCGGAACGGCAGCCCACAGCGACCACGCCCGCGACATGGCCTTTACCCTCCTGGCGGTTGCCGAGGGAGCGACAAAGGACTTCGAGATCAAGGACGTGAGAAAGCTCTATCGGGTGGCAGGCTACCTGAACATTGAGTTCGAGGGCAGGGCTGTGCTCGATGTGGCCAAGGATGTGGCCAACAAGTTCCTTGAGGACTTCGGCAGGCAGAAGGGCGAGATCCCCTATCTTTACAGGGCGCCCCAGAAGACCGTGGAGAGATGGAAAAAGTGGGGGATCATGCCTCGCGGCATCGACAGGGAGATCTGTGAGTCCATGCACAGGACCTCGGTCGGCGTTGACCACGACCCGGATCACCTCCTGACCCACGGTCTGAGGACAGCCCTCGCCGACGGATGGGGAGGCTGCATGATTTCCACCGACATCACCGATATCCTCTTCGGCACCCCCATGCCCCAGAAGGGAGAGGCCAGCTTCGGCATCTTCAAGGAGGACGAGGTGAACCTCGTGGTCCACGGCCATGAGCCCTCCCTTGCCGAGATGATGGTGGATATGGCCTCAACTCCCGAGATGATCGCCTATGCCCAGTCAAAGGGCGCAAAGGGGATCAACCTCGGCGGCATGTGCTGCACAGCCAATGAGGTGCTCATGAGGCACGGCATCCCCACAGCGGGAGGCTTCACCAACCAGGAGCTGGGGATCATGACCGGCTTGGTGGATGCCATCACTGTTGATGTCCAGTGCATCATGCCTGCCATCGTGGATGTATCGAAGAAGTTCCATACCAAGGTGATCACCACCTCTGAAAAGGCGAAGATCCCGGGCGCCATGCACATCGAGTACGATGAGCACAGGGCAAAGGAGATCGCCATAGAGATCGTGAAGCTCGCCTGCGACAACTTCACCAACAGGAAGACCACAGGGAGCCACATCACTGAGAAGTTCCCCATCATAGCAGGCTTCTCCCATGAGTACATCGAGTACATGCAGGGCGGCAGCTGGAGGGCTTCATTCAGGCCTCTCAACGACGCCATCATGGCAGGAAGGATCAGGGGCGTTGTGGGCCTTGCAGGCTGCGATAACCCCAGGGTCCCTTCAACAGGCATCCACCGTTATATCGCC
>JBAZFD010000255.1:0-3846 GCA_041653575.1 Thermodesulfovibrionales bacterium | reverse complement strand
TGGCCCCCTCCAGGATGTTTTCCTCCGCCGCCAGCCAGACGGCATCGGGGCCCAGGGTACACCCGCACTCCGGGCAGTTCCCCGCCACCTCCGCCCCCGGCCAGTCCTGCCGGGCCAGGCAGATGTGGTCGTTCTCCACGGTCAGCCACACCCCGGCGACGTCAATACGCCGCCAGGGTTGCTGGCTGAGGTACAACTCGACCTCCGCCCCCAGCAGAGCGGAGAGGAGGGCTTCCTCCAACCCTCGGGGGGCGCAGGCCCAGCCCAGGTTCGCGAACGACCCTCGCAGGCCGTGGAGGGACAGCACCCCTCCCGGCCCAATCTCGATATGGCTTCCGCCGGAACTGTAGATTCCCCGGCGGGTGACGCTCTCCCCGAACGGAGAGAGGGCGACCCGCTCCCCGAGGCCACTCAGGCAGGGGTATTCCCCTGCTGCCTTGCTGGCGGCGGCCGCGTCGGCTACCAGCCCGGCGAAATGCCGGGCGAACATTGCCGTCAGCCGGACGGAGTCGGCAGGCCGAATCCTTACAGTTAGTTCCATCTCGCCCTCCTTGGTGTGGGTTGCCATCTGCCCCTCTATGCTGCATCCCCCATGCCATAGGTCATATCTACCATATCTAGTATGGTGCAGAGACCATACTGCTAGATATGGTGATGGTAGGGGACAGAGTGACTCAAAGGTGTAGCATATCCTGCGACACAATGGCCCATCCCACACACAGGCTAGCCCGCCCCCGGCATGACACCTTGTCTAGTCCATTATATATACGTTCCTCCCCCCTCTCTGCCATCTTGTCAGCCTGCCTCTCACTCACAGCCTGCCCTCCCCTATGACCCCCCTCCCAACCCCCCCCCATGGCATGTGTGGGTTCATATCCTCCCTTTTACTGCATAGGAAATCTCGAAAGGAGAGAAATGGTATAGTATATAGGTTAGAGAAGTATTTATTTGTGAACACTTTCTATGTTAACTGTGTGAAATCCTACATCCCTACTTGACAATTTGCTCCCAAAGTGGTAAGATATACATACTTTTGAGCACATTAGGTAAAGTGTCCAATTCTAGACACCTTGGGCTAGTGAAATCTGTCCCTTTTCACACACTCTTGGATATAATGGGCTGATTGTGACAAAATGGCACAGGGGAGATAGTCTAGGGTGGCATGCCAAAGTGGAAGCGTAGAAATGACAAAGTATTCTGGCAATTTGATCCTGAGAAAAGGTGTACTGGAAGATACGCCAAGCCACGTCGCAGGCGTCGCAAAGGTCCAGATGAGACTTCCTTTCACTATCAATGGCCTTTCCCAATGATTGATAATGCCCTTGAGCAGCTTCCAGAGGACAATGGTGCAGAGACCATTGAGGAGAAAGAATATCCTGAAATAAATGTAGGTTTCCTGCCCTCGCCCTCCGGTCCGGCTACCCCGCCTTCCCCAGAGGAGATCAGGGAGACATCGCTGCGGCCGGACAGTGGTGCGCTGCCATTTGATCTCCACACCCCGCCGTGTTTGCTGACTGTGAGAGAGATCCAGGGTATCCTGAGAATCTCGCTACGCTCGGCTAGAGCATTTGTCAGCAAACATCTGGTCCCTGCGGGAGCGGTGTATAAGATTGGGCAGCAGTATTTGGTGAGGGCAGAGGTATTTAATAGGGTCCTACAGCGATTTAGGGTAGCCAAAGCAGGAAAGTATAAACCGATTGAGAGGAAGGATTTGGATTTCTTCCGCAAGGTTGAAGCGTTGAAGAAAGCCCAGCGGGAGGAGAAGAGGAAGGCTAGAGAGATGAAGGCCTTACCTCCCCAATCCTCTCCTCTAGAGGTGTCGAATGGCTGAAAAGGAACAGACACTCCCTTTGATTCCCTCCTTGGAGGAATGGTGTCAAAAGGGAGAGAATAGGGTTGATATTGTGAAGGAGGTGCTATACCTCCAGTTGGCATGCGAAAACTCTCCTGTGAAGATTCTCGCAGGGTTGGGAGTCGCCCATACCCCTGCCAATCTGACATATCTTAATAGGAAGATTCTAGAGCAGCCTGATTACCTTGCGAAGCTAGAGTTAGCGAAGCGAGATATGGTAGCGAGTGTGTTGGATAGGTTTAGGGAGCGAGCCCATCGCGCCGCTAACAAGATGGAATATCTCTCTGAAAGTGCCAAAGAGGAACGCACACAGTTTATGGCGACAAAGGATATCCTAGATCGTGCCGGGACTGGTGCGGTCAACAAGATCTCCGTCAGCTCCCCTGAGCAATATCGGCGGATCGTGGCGGAGTTCTTGGAAGCCACGAAGGAGGAGAAGTAGCGATGGCCTACACTGGCTTTAGCAAACTCCGCGCCACACTGACAAAGAAGCCCGGTGTCACGGACCCTTCGGCACTTGCAAGCAAAATTGGTATGATGAAGTACGGTGCCAAGAAGATGGCCAAGGCATCCGCCTATGGCAAGGAGCATCCTGGCAAGAAGCCGATGTTGAAGCCGTAGGATAATAACATGGCTGACACTGGTTTCCGTCCTGCAAGAGAAAATCCTGCGACCCTCTGGGGAGATGCTGCTGAGATGGCACGGCAGACAGGGGGATATGTTGGGCTGACTGATCCAGAAAAAGTAGGAGATTGGGTTCAGTCTGGATATGGATCTATTCCCCTACAAATGAATGAATCCCAAGCGAACGTAGGAAGGATTCGAGGCATGAACGGGATGCAGATGAATCCCCCGGAGGATTTTATCTCGGTAAATCCGGTCTACCCTAGACAGGAGCAGGTTGGAACTTTACTTCATGAAGTTATTCACCGACTGCGACAGCGATTAGGAAAGAATCCACTTGGTCCCGATAGTACAGGATTCTTTCGTAGTGGAATCATGCCTCGGGGCGAAGGCCGAGCGGCCTATCAACATTACCAGTCGAATAACTGGGAAGGAGACGAGGAGCTTGTCCCGTGGCTGATGACCGAGCCCAACCGGCTGAGTCCTTACAATCGGGAGAAGTTTTGGGAGACGATCAATACCTATCTGAGCAACCTTTCGCCTTCCCGGAAATTCTTTACTCAGCAATACAAGTGATCTCTGACAACCGATATGTCCAATACCATGAGTGGCTGGATGTGGTGGCTCCGTGAAGGTTAATAGGAAGAAGTGGTATGAGAAACTAGGGTATAAGCCTCGGTTAGCGCAGAGGTTATTAGACGAAGCCGCTGATAACGGGAAGCGGTATCTTGGTTTTTTCGCCTATCCGCGGTGTGGGAAAAGTTATGGTGCTGCCAAGCATCTTGGCCCTCATCTCCTGCTGCCTGACTACCATGCGTGGATTGTAGCACCGACATATCAGTTAGGGAGTAAAGAGTTTGGGTATGTGTATCTTGACCTGTTGGAGCTAGGGCTGCTTAAGGAAGCCTCTCGCGTTTCGAATGATACCCGTGGCGGGAATATGATGATCGAATTCCCGTGGGGGTCATTCTTACAGGTTATTTCGGCGGATAATCCCACGGGATTGCGGGCGGAGGAGTTAGATTGTCTCATCTTGGCTGAAGCCTCTGCCCTCAAGCCTGAGATCTTTGAGAGACATTTGTTCGCTCGGGTGGAGAAGCGGAAGGGAAAGATTCTTATCCCCACCACTCCTAAGGGATATAACTGGGTTTATGAGAAGTTCCGTGTCCCTTCTCTCAAGGTTATCGAGCAGACAGGAGAATATGGCCCGTGGAAGGATGGGGTCAGGGAGTATATTGGTGGTGTAGAGAACCCCAAATATGATCCCGTCTACTGGTCCATTGTGGTCTCAGCGATTGAAGATTGTGGAGATGTGCTGGAGACTGGGGTATATGACCCCGAAACCATCGAACGCGGCCGTCGCACAATGG
>JBAZFD010000254.1:0-3848 GCA_041653575.1 Thermodesulfovibrionales bacterium | reverse complement strand
AAGGAGGTGCCGGGGCAGACACGATGATCGGCGGAGCGGGGAATGACACCTCCTATGTGGACAACATCGGAGATTTAGTAACCGAGAATGCGGGAAAAGGGACAGACCTTGTGCTCAGCTCCATCACTTACACCCTCGGCGCAAACCTGGAGAACCTGACCCTGACCGGAGCGGCTAACGTCAACGGCACAGGCAACGGTCTGAACAACCTGATCACAGGGAACAACGGTGTCAACATACTCACAGGCGGAGTTGGTAACGACATCCTCAAAGGCGAGGGCGGCAATGATACCCTTAACGGCGGGGGAGGTGATGACAGCCTCGACGGAGGAGCAGGTAGCGACACAATGGCTGGAGGCGCCGGAAACGACACCTACACCGTGAACAGCACTGGAGACGTGGTGACCGAGAATGCCGGAGCCGGGACCGACTCGGTGAACAGCTCCCTCAGCTATACCCTGGGAGCGAATCTGGAAAACCTGAACCTGTCGGGGACGGCTGACATCAATGGGACAGGCAACAGCCTGGACAACTCAATCTGGGGCAACAGCGGCGACAATGTCCTGACTGGCGGGGCGGGAAATGATTCCCTGCTGGGCCAGTCTGGCGCAGACACAATGGCAGGCGGCACAGGGGACGATGTCTACTACGTTGATGATGCGGGAGACGTGGCCACAGAGGGGGCAGGAGCGGGCGAGGACAGGGTCGCCAGCACTATCAGCTATACCCTGGGCGCCAACCTGGAGAGGCTCCGGCTCACGGGGACTGACAATACCAACGGCACGGGCAACGGCCTCGACAATACCCTCATCGGCAACACCGGTACGAATGTCCTCACCGGAGGAGCGGGCAGCGACTGGCTCGATGGAGGAGAGGGGGCCGATACGATGACCGGAGGCACAGGCGATGATATTTACACCGTGGACAACGCCGGTGACGTAGTGACCGAGGCTGCGGGGGCCGGAAACGACTGGGTCGCAACCTCCATGAGCTACACCCTGCCGGCCAATGTGGAGACCCTGCAGCTGACAGGAGAAGCCGGCGTCAATGGGACAGGCAACAGTCTCGGCAACAAGATTTACGGCAACAGCGGCAACAATGTCCTGAACGGAGGGGGCGGCAGCGACACCATCACTGCCGGAGCAGGCAACGATACCCTCAACGGAGGTTCCGGGGCGGACACCTTAGAGGGAGAGGCAGGAAATGACAGGATAGTCGGAGGCGCGGGGAACGACAGCCTTGCCGGCGGGAGCGGTGCAGACAGCTTTGTCTACACGAGCACAAGCCAGGGGGGGGACAGGATAACAGATTTTACCCTCGGTGCGGGCAACGACTTCCTCGATCTCACCGGCATGAATCTCAACATCAGCCCGGCCACGCTCCCCTCATTCCTCCAGTTCAGTTATGACGGCACGAATACCCATGTGCTCGTTGACGCAGACGGCGGAGGAGACAACTTCGTGGAGATCACCGTTCTGCAAGGGGTCCATATGACCGCGGCAGACATGGACAACTACGCTCTCTGAGGAGAGGAGAAGAGGTGAGGCATAAGGGGTGATGCGTGGATTCTCTTTGCCTCACCCCTCTCTCTCCATGCTTTTGCTGTACAATAGAAGTCATAAAAGAGGGAGAAAAACTCAGAGTAGACTATGATCTTTAAGTCTGTCGGAACTATTTTAGGCAGTACGGTCGGGTTGAGGGCGCTCCTGTCGGTGGGGTGGTTCAGTCTTGTCTCCAACCTTATGCTCCTGGCGCTGCCGATCTTCACGCTACAGGTCTATGACCGGGTCCTGACGAGCAGGAGCACAGAGACCCTTGTCTTCCTTGCCATCTCGGTGATAGTCGCCCTGGGGATCAAGGAGATCTTCGACACCCTCCGGTCCCATCTCCTCATCAGGCTCGGCAACAGGCTTGATCAGGCCCTTGCCCCAAGGCTTATGCGCGCCACTATTACGCGGTCCACACGGAGCGGCCAGGGGAGCAGCCAGGTCTTCCGCGACCTCAGCCTTGTGCGCAATACCCTCTCAGGCGTTGCGGTGACAACCATCTTCGATCTTCCCTGGGCGGTTGTCTTCATTGTCCTCGTCTATGCAATGCACACAGCCCTCGGCCATGTCCTGGTCCTGAGCGCCGTTATTCTGGCTGTGCTGACCATTCTTGCCGAGAGAACGGCAAAGCCGCTGCTGCACAAAGCCAATGAGGAGGGCAGGAAGGCCTATCAGTGGGTGGACAGTTCGGTGCAGAACGCCGAGGTGATTGAGGCGATGGGGATGCGGAATTCTATTCTTGCAGTCTGGGAGGGGCACAACCGGCAGAGCCTTTCCTCCCTTTCCCTTGCCACCCATCGCGGCAGCCTCATTTCCGCGATTGCAAAGGGGATCAGGCTGGCGCTCAATGTCTGCCTCACCGCAGTGGGGGCCTATTTCGTCATCCGCAACGAGATCACCATAGGAACAATGGTGGCGGCGAACATCATCGCAGCCAGGGCGCTTGCGCCGGTGGAGATCCTCATTGGAAACCTGAAGAACCTCCTTTCCGCCAAGGAGGCGATTGAGCGGATCGCCGAAACCCTGAAAGATGAGGGCAGCGGCAAGGCCTCCATGAAGCTGCCTGTGCCCCAGGGCTGGCTGAACCTGGAGAGGGTCTATTTTATTCCTCCCCAGGCAGAGAGGCCGTCCATCAAGGGGGTCACCTTTTCCCTGGAGCCGGGCACTGTCCTGGGGATCATTGGCCCCAGCGCCGCGGGAAAGAGCACCCTTGCAAAGCTCATTGTCGGCGTCTGGCAGCCCCGGTCAGGGAGCGTCAGGCTTGACGGCGCGGACACCTACAGCCTCAACAAGGATCATATGGGCCAGTACATAGGCTATCTGCCCCAGGATGTGGAGCTCTTCGAGGGGACGGTGCGGGACAATATAGCCCGGTTCCAGTCCTGTTCAGATGAGGAGGTTGTCGAGGCCGCTGCCAGGGTGGGCGCCCATGGGATGATCCTGCGTCTCCCCAAGGGGTATGACACTGAGATCGGCAGGGGCGGATCCGTTCTCTCGGGAGGACAGAGGCAGCTCATTGCCTGCGCCCGCGCCCTCTTCCGCAGCCCGAGGCTTCTTGTCCTTGACGAGCCGAACGCCTCTCTTGATCCCAGGGGGGAGGAGGCCCTTGTGAGGGCGATAGCAAGCGCAAAGAAGGAAGGGGCAACGGTGATTGTCATTGCCCATCGTCCTGCAATCCTTTCCGGCGCAGACAAGCTGGCGGTGCTTGCCGACGGACAGGTCGAGGCCTTCGGAAACTACCGTGATGTCATCAGCCGTTACACGCCCCAGGCCCCCAAAGAGGGGCAGTCAGGAGGAAAAACTGTTGAATCCCGTTGAGCAGCATCCCCATACAGAGACAAAAAAGATCGTCCGCATTGGTTTTGCCGTCAGCGCAGCGATGATCCTCGGGTTCCTGCTCTGGGCATCTTTTGCCACCCTTGAATCTGCTGCCCTCGCCAGGGGAGAGGTAATTCCTGCGGGAAAGATCAAGACAGTCCAGCATCTCGACGGCGGGATCATTACAGAGATCCTAGTGAAAGACGGTGACAGGGTGGTGAAGGGGCAGGAGCTGATCCGCCTTGACGAGTCGGAGATCCGGGCATCTCTTACCATCCTTGAAAAGGAAGAGGAATCCCTCAGGGCCCTGTCAGACCGGCTCACCTCGGAGAGGGACGGCAGGCAGGCCCCTTCCCGTTTTAGCAGTTCCCTGGCAGAAACGGTACAGGGCCAGCTGAGGCTTTTCGAGGGCAGGCGCGAGGCTCTGGTGAAGGCCCTTGAGATAGGGAAACAGCGCATCAGGCAGAGCGAGGAGGAGATCGG
>JBAZFD010000253.1:0-3860 GCA_041653575.1 Thermodesulfovibrionales bacterium | reverse complement strand
CCCTGCCTTCCTCGCTGCTGCAAAGGCCGGGGCAAAGGTCTTTGATGTGCAGGAGGACTCGCTTTGCAGGTTCTACGGCCATCCGCCCATCCTCAGCGTGGAGTCCTACTTCGAGGAGTGCGGCATCCCTGTGCATCTGGACAGGACAGAGGCCGAGGCGGCTACGCAGAAGGTACGTGAGTGGATCAACCACTACGACTGGGCTGAGTCGCCCTTCAAGGGGTATGACCACACCGTGACGCTCCACAGGATGCCCGGAGGCGCCTTCCCCAGCTCCTTCGAACAGGCGAGCAAGGCGGAGTTCCTCCACCTCATGCCTGCTATTCTGAAGGTGATGTCCCTGTACAACAAGGTTATCCACTATTTCGATGTGACTCCCGGCTCACAGATCACCTGGGTGACCTGCAGCGGGATCGTGAACAGGTATGACAAGGAGAGGGGCGAGGCAGGGGTGAAGCACCTCATCAGCCTCCTCACCCGGTTTGTTGAGGAGAAGAACCTTGAGTTTGACGCCATGGAGCCCCAGGAGCAGGAAGAGCTCCTGACCCTCTTCAGGGGCGCGCCCGGTGACTTCAGGAACCTCCTCCTGGGGAACTATGGAAAGCTTCCCTCTGGGTGGCCGCCTGACTGGGTCTATATCAGCGCCTTCGGCGATGAGTGGGAAGAGAGGATCAGCGAGAGAAAAGAGCTCTCGCCCCTGGAATCGCTGAAGGACGAGGATCTTGACAGGCTCAGGCAGGAGCTTTCCGAAGCCCTGGGGAGGTTAGCCACTGAGGAGGAGTTCGTCCTCTATCTCATGCACCCCAAGGATGCCCTGGAGTTCATTAATTTCAGGGAGAGGTACGGCGAGGCACCTCTTGTCCTGCCCACCGATGTCTGGAGGGAGGGGCTGAAGAGGCCCGGTGACAGGGTTGATTTCGAGCTCTGGGGCAAGCCCTATTCCATTGAGCTGGAGTCCATCGGCGCGGAGCACGACGGCATCATCCATGTGGTTATGAAGGTGAACAACAAGACCAGGGTTTACCGGGTGGCCACGCCGAGGGCGAAGAAGACGGAGATCAGGATGGCCAAGGGGCAGAATGAGGTGGGCGCTCCTATCAACGGCAACCTCTGGAGGATCGGCAACCCCGAGAGGGGCGCCCTGAAGGTGGGGGATATCGTTCACAAGGGTGAGGAGATCGCAAACCTTGAGGCGATGAAGATGGAAAATGTCATCACCGCCCCCTTTGACGGCCAGATTGCAGAGGTCTGTGTGCGGCTCAATGAAACGGTCCAGGAGGGTCAGCTTCTCTTTGTGATTGAAAAGACGGTCATCCAGGAGAGCTACGACATGGCCTCCATAGCCGCAGACTGAGAGAGCAGGCAGCCCTTCCTGCCGCAGATACCGCAGCCCATGATGGAGCAGGCGAGGCCGTTGTGCCTCGCCTGCTCCGTCATGGCGACCATGCTGAAGGTCAGCTCTTTCTTCAGTCGCTTCGCTATCTTCACCGCGGCGCAGAAGGTCTGAACGCAGATCCTGTCGAAGGCCGAAACCTCGTCGAAGTTCACCACAACCTTGTCTGAGTTGCTGATGGATATCATCAGTGCTGACTTGAAATCTTCGTTGTGGTGAGAGCTGATATCGCCACTGAAGGTCAGGATGCCTGCACCCTGCTGTCTCTGAAAACTGAAACTCAACATCAGTCATTCTCCTTTGTCTTTGCAGTCATTTTCCGGTTGATCTTCCCTGCCATGCTCAGGAGCTGAATCCTTCCCCCCAGGTCGATCCCTGCCATCTCTGTGCAGAACCGGAAGCCGTCGCCCTCAAAGAATACCAGGCTCTCTTCCCTGCGTGAGGAATCCCAGAGGTCTTCAAGGGATTGAAGAATGATCGCCTCTGCCAGGGCTTGCATCTTTTTCTTCATCTGCCCTGAGTTCTTCTTCATCTGTCCTGATGCCTTTGTTGCTTTCATCGTGGTTTCTTCCCTCTTTTGCATCATGACTGCTGTTCCCATGTTCACCTCGTCTTCAGATTAATCCCCTGACCATGTGGCCGAGGTCCTCAAAGAGGAAGGGCTTCTCTATGTAGCGGTAGGGTTTATTCCTGTTTATCTTCTCAACAGTTATAGGATCGGTGTGGCCGGACATGACAATGACCGGCGTGGCGGGGTGTCTCTCCTCCATATACCGGATAAGCTCTTCGCCGCTCATGACCGGCATTTTAAGGTCGGTTATCATGAGATCAATAGAGGGTGCGGACTCCATGATTTCTATTGCCTTTTTGCCGTTTGTGGCGGTCATGAGCCTGAAATCCTCGCCCCACATCGTCAGGTAGTCTGCGATGATGGAGAGCAGTGATTCTTCGTCATCTACGATCAGGATACTTTTCATACGGAGGAATAAAGCAAGATAAATGCCAAGCAGGAAAAGCTTATAAAATCAATGACTTGATCTACGAGGGGGAGAAGGTGAAGGGAAAGGCAGTCATTCTGAATAGTTCATTTTGAACAGGTGGATCAATTCAGGCTATTTTACCCCATAGTCCTTGAGCTTTCGCTTGAGCGTGGAAAGGGATATGTCAAGGGCCTGGGCAGTCCTTGAAAGGTTCTCCGAGAGGCTGTGAAAGGCCCGGAGGATGTGTTTTTTTTCCACCTCATGAAGGGGGATAACAGCAGTTTCCGTTCCTGCTCCGTTTGGGTAAGGGCTGGGACGGCTGTGAGAGATAAGCTCCGACGGCCTGAGCTCCCCCTCTCTCCTGAGGATGAAGGCCCGCTCGATGATGTTTTTCAGCTCCCTCACATTGCCGGGCCAGTCGTAGCCCATGAGTCGCTCCATTTCGGCTCCGGGAATGGCGAGCTCTTCTCCGGGGGCGAGATGTTTCAGGAAGAAAGCGCAGAGATCCGGGATATCCTCCTTCCTCTCCCTGAGGGAGGGTATATGGATCCTGACGACGCTGAGGCGGTAATAGAGATCTGCCCTGAAGCTTTTGCCCAGCAGGCCTTCTATCTCCGCGTTTGTGGCTGCAATGATCCTTACGTCAACAGGACGGGAGGTCTCTCCTCCCAGTCTCTTTATTCTCTTGTCTTCAAGGACGCTGAGGAGCTTCGACTGGAGGTGGAGGGGCATCTCTCCTATCTCATCAAGAAAGAGTGTACCTCCCTCGGCCATCTCAAAAACGCCCCGCCGGACCGAGGTTGCCCCGGTAAAGGCCCCTTTCTCATGGCCGAAGAGCTCCGCCTCTATGAGGTTCTCCGGGAGGGCGGCGCAGTTGACGCTGATGAAGGCTTCTTTATCAAGGGGGCTCCGGTTGTGGATGGTCCTGGCCAGCACGTTTTTTCCTGTTCCTGTCTCGCCGGTGATCAGGATCGGCGCATCAACAGCCGCAGCGCGGTCTATGAGGGTCAGGACCTCTGCAAGTCCTTTCCCGGTGAGAACCGCCTCTTCCCCCTTTCTCCTGTTCTTGTAATCCTCGATCTGCACCGCCTTTTCCAGGGCGAGGGTCTTGAGGGCATTGTCTATGGTGAGGGTGAGCTCTTCCAGCTCAAGGGGTTTTGAGAGGTAGTCATAGGCCCCTGAACGGACGGCATTGACGGCATTTTCAAAACTGGGGTGGGCTGAGATGAAGACGATCTTGGTCTGTTCGTTGTAGTGGAGGATGGAAGGGCAGAGGGTGTATCCCTCGCAGTCTGGGAGGTTCTGGTCCAGGAGGACAAGGTCAACCCTTTTTTCCGAGCAGACCTGCATCCCAGCCTTTCCTGTATGTGCAGTGAATACATTCATCCTGGGGCTGAAATGCTCCAGCATGGCATCGCAGAAGAGGGTGTCGTCATCAATGATAAGGAGTGTGCGTTTCTTATTCAGCATTTTTCTCTCCTGGAATG
>JBAZFD010000252.1:0-3867 GCA_041653575.1 Thermodesulfovibrionales bacterium | reverse complement strand
AATACTCAGTCAGAATGGGGTGGGCGTCCATGAGCCGGGTCATGGTCTCTTTGGGAATGAGGTAGCATATGGTATCGTCAATGGCCCGCACATTGGCCCTGACCTTGTCCTTTCCCACCAGGGAGAGAAAGCCGAAGTTGTCACCCTCGCCCCTGTAGTCGATCACAACCTCTCCGCCATCATTGGTATCCATGGAGACCTTCACCCCGCCCTTCTTAATGATGCGGAGGAACTCGCTGGGCGGACCGTCCTGCCTCAGAATGAGGGTATCGGAAGGATAAAACTCCAGTGATATGCTCCCTGCCAGCTCCGCGAGAACAGGCTCCTCAAGGAACTGAAAGGGCGGCACCCTTTTAAGGAAACTGATGACATCTTCGAGAATCATATGCACCTCCGGCTGACAAGAGAATGCAAATACAATGCCAAGGACGGGCTACAAAAAAGTACTGATCGTCAAAGGATTTTTCAGGAGGACCGGAATGGTTATGCCTCAGGGAGATGTAACGAAAAGTAACGGAGGGCAAAAAGTGTTACCCGAGGTAACATCAGGGAGGCGAAGACCAACAAGCCCGCCATTCCCTGACCTGCCCCCCCGATCAAGTCAAGGGAAGGAATCCACAGCTCGACAAGCTCACCATAACAACTGTCACCCTGAGCCTGTCGAAGGGTGAGCCTGTCGAAGGGTGAGCCTGTCGAAGGGTGAGCCTATCGAAGGGAGGCTCACCCTGTCAAACCTTGAGGAGCTTCTCGCCAAAGCTAAGGCGCTGGCGCAAACCATTAAAACCAATTGAATCATAATCATTTTCCCATTCAGGCTTGCCAGGCAATATAAGCCTGGCATTGACAATCCAGAAAATATGTATCATAATGATACGAAACTTGGCCATTCTCTTCTAAATATAGAGCGCAAGGGGCTTTTTGTTGTGATACAATTGACCCATGGTAAAACGGAAGCCCCATTATGACCTTAGGCACCTTAAAGAGTTACTTAACAATCAGTCGTCAAGAATAATCCGTGATATTGCCATACAGAATGCAGTGTCGATAGGGTATGCAAATGTTGATGAAATGCTTAGCGTAATTAATAATCTCTGTTCGCAACATTTTTATAAATCCATGACTTCCGAACAGAACTGTAAGCTTTGGCAGGATGTTTATAAGTTTATCGATGAAGATGAAAAGCTTTACATCAAACTACAGTTAAGCATTAACGGAGACAGAGCGGTGCTTATTCAGTTTAAAAAAGATACGGGAGATGAATAAAATGCAGGCACAGAGATGTCCTATTTGCGATATGGGCACTTTAAAGAAAGAGTGTGTATCGGAGACTTTTGAATACAAAGGTCGAAAAATAACGATTCCAGATTACATCAAATACAGGTGTTCTGAATGCAGAGAAGCCATTGTTGACAATGACACTCTACGTGAGTCAGGGAAAATTCTCAGCGACTTCAAGCGTCAGGTTGACGGCCTCCTCACCGGAGAGCAGATCAAGGCTGTCCGCTCCAAGCTGGGATTTACACAGGAGGAATTAGCCGAGATCATCGGGGGCGGGCTCAAAAGTGTGGCGCGGTATGAATCAGGGCAGGTCTGCCAGAGCCGGGGGATGGACAATCTACTGCGCATTCTTGACGCATACCCCGAAACCCTAAAGGTCATTCAGAGAGGGAAAAGGGCGTCTCAGTCGGAAAAGGTGGTTTATATGGTAGATCGGAAAAACAGGCGAGAGTATGTCTTCAAGGGGCCTGGTCTCACCAACGACATAAGGGATGCGGTTTATGGCTCATAAGTTCAGGATCAACGCAATCAGACAGATTGAGGCCCATTTCGCGGTGAACCCGCAGTATACTGCTGAAGAAGACAAGCCCATCGAGATCAGCCACTCCATTGAGATCATGCATCAGCTTGACGACTCCGATCTGCATGTTCTCGTCTCTTTGACCTCAGACTCCGAGAAGCAGCCCTTCCGCTTTGCCGTCAGGTGGGATGGCGTCTTTCATTTTGACAAGGTGCCCCGCAAGGACGATGCCGAACGCTTCGCCAACATCAATTGCGCAGCTATCCTTTTTCCCTATATTCGTGAGTCTGTCGCTGACCTGATACGAAGGGCGGGCATGCCACCTTTGCACGTACCACCTGTAAACTTTGTTGCAATGTTTGAAGCGCGTCAGAAGACAAATGTTCCAAAGAAAATCAGCAAAACCTCCAAAACCGCGAAGTTGTAATTGCAGCATTTAATTGTATCTACAAAACCCCAGCAGTGGGGTCATTCCTTCAGTCCGCAAGGTGGCTGAGTTGAAAGTTTCATGAAGCGAAAAGATTTGCTCAGAAAAGGGGTTGTCTCGACGCAATGACGACCGTTGAAGACATATGCCGGGATTTTCCGGAATGGCCGGAGAGCTGGATGGGGTTCGACAAGGACGTTCCATACGGGAAAGGGATCAATGATATTTTTCGCCCCTTCATTGAGTCTCTCATAGCAAAGGGCCTGACCCGGAAAACCATCAAGCGCCACTGCGATAACCTCTGGCTGCTGGGCGGAGAAATCATCAGGGAGGTAAACACCAATAACCGCTACAAGCGGCCTCCCATGGAACTTGTCATGGAAGAGATTGGGCCGGATGGCGGAGCATATTGCGAGCACTTAGATACGGAGGATGGGATGAAGTCATACGACGCCACCTGCCGTGCTCTCTACAACTTCCTGAAATAATAAATCTGAAGGCTCAGACCTACCTGATCAGCCCCCACTTCTTCCTCCGCTCCCAGAGGGATTTTCTGGTGATGCCGAGCATGTCGGCCAGTTGCTGTTCTGTGTGCTCCTGCTGGTATCTCTGGATAAAGGCCTTTGTGTAGTCCTCTATGGAAAGCCGCCCCTCAATGGCCTCATGGATAAAAGGGTCCTCTGCATTTATTCCCTCAGGGAGGTGCTCCTCGCCTATCAGATCGTCATCGGCGATGAGGATCGACCTCTCGATGATGTTCTGCAGCTCCCTGATGTTGCCGGGCCATGGGTATGACCTGAGGTGCTCCAGGGCCTCCTCCTCCACATCCCTGATCACCTTGCCGAACTCATGGGAGTATTTCTGGATGAAGTACCTCACCAGGAGGGGTATGTCCTCCCTCCTCTCCCTCAGGGGCGGGAGCTTGAGGGTGATGACGTTTATCCTGTAAAAGAGGTCCCCGCGAAAGGAGCCCTCCTTCACGGCGGCATCGAGGTCCCTGTTCGTGGCGCAGAGGACCCTGATGTCCACCTTCGTGCTCTGGGTCCCTCCCACGGGCCTGATCTCCTGATCCTCCAGCACCCTCAGGAGCTTTGACTGAAGGCCTGTTCCCAGGTCCCCTATCTCGTCGAGGAATACCGTCCCCCTGTGGGCCTCCTCAAAGAGCCCCTTCTTGGATGAGACTGCCCCGGTGAAGGCTCCCTTCACGTACCCGAAGAGCTCGGACTCAAGGAGGTTCTCAGGGATGGCGCTGCAGTTGATGGGGATGAAGGGCTTGTCCGCCCTGTTGCTGTTGAAGTGGACCGCCCTGGCGATGAGCTCCTTCCCCGTCCCGGTCTCGCCCAGGATGAGGACGTTGCTCCTGGCGTCTGCCACCTTCCTGATCTTGTCCAGAATGGCCAGCATGGCCGGGCTTCCGCCGATAATCCTGCTGAAGTCATAGCTCCTCTCCACCTGCTTCTTCAGCCGACTGTTCTCAGCCTGGAGCGCCCTCTCCCTAAGGGCGTTCCTCACGATCTGCTTGATCTCTTCGTGGAGGACCGGCTTCACCACATAGTCGTAGGCTCCACCCCGCAGGGCCTCCACAGCGGTTTCAAGAGAGGCATAGGCTGTCATTATGATGACGGACTGCTCGGGGTTCCGC